>CAIVEA010000477.1 GCA_903904765.1 uncultured Chloroflexota bacterium | reverse complement strand
GGCCGTCCGGCAGGGCGGGGAAGCGCACATCACGCACGCTGCTATAGGTGAGCGCGATCACCGTGCCATCGTCCTGCTTCAGGATGATGTCGCCGTTGCGCCCCGCCAGCAGCGCCCCGCTGACGAGTGTGCCATCGGTGAGCGTGATTTCGATGCGCTCATCCAGATAGCGGGCGAGAAGCGCGTCGCTGCCCACCAGATCATAGACGTAATTCTGTTCCAGTACCGTCGTCCCCAGCGGGTCAGTCAGCGATTTGAAGCTGACCGATGTCGAGTCAATGCTGGCGGCCACATCGGTAAAATCAATGCTGCTCACGCCGCTTTGCAACGCGAACGTGCGCCGATCTTGCACCAGCGCCGTGCCCTGATTGTAAATCGTCAGGCTCACGCCATCACTGGCCGGCTCCTGTGCGCCCACCGGCAGCACCAGCAGCGCATACAACACCGTCACAACCAACAAAACCCAGATGAGTCTCTTCATGTTCTGTTCTCCTCAGCCTTTTTCATTATAGACAGGCGGCTTACCCTCATCCCCCGTCCCCTTCTCCCTCATGGCGAAGGGGTAACAGAGGGTTACACGGTCTTTAAGTCCCTCGCCTTGAGGGAGAGGGATTTAGGGTGAGGGTTCACCCATTCCTGCACATATCCTATAGACGTTTGTGGCTGCGGATAAGTTCCCGATCTGCGAAAAGTGGTTGCGCGGCTTCAGGATTGACCGAGCGCGTATACCTCGCGCCTGTCCCAACCGGAGAGCGTCGCCACTGCCCGCGCCGCCGCGCTGGGCGGGTCGCCCGCCGCCAGTCGTTCCGCCAGCGCCGCCCGCACCCGCGCCTCGTCCCAGACGATGGCCTCAACAGGGGGCGCACCGCCGATCACCAGTGTGATTTCGCCACGCGGGGCTTCGGCGGCATAATGCGCGGCCAGTTCGGTCAGCATCCCGCGCCGGAACTCCTCGAACTTTTTGCTCAGCTCCCGCGCCACGCACGCCGGACGATCACCGAAGACCTCCAGCGCCAGCGCCAGCGTATCCGCCAGCCGATTCGGGCTTTCATAGGCCACCAGCGTGCGCGGCTCGGCAGCCACTGCCGCCAGCCATTCGCGCAGCGCCTTATTCTTGCGCGGCGGGAAGCCTAAATACACGAATGAATCGGTGGGCAAGCCGCTGCCCACCAGCGCCGGCAGCACGGCGTTCGCCCCCGGCAGCGGTTCCACGCGCACACCGCGCTCCAGCGCCGCCTGCACCAGTTCATAACCGGGGTCGGAAATACCCGGCATCCCTGCGTCCGAAATCAACGCCACATCGCCGTTTTCCAGCGCGGCGAACAGCGCGTCCAGCTTGGCGAGTTTGTTATGCTCATGGTAGCTGGTCAGCGGGGTGTGAATGTCATAGTGCTGGAGCAGCACGCGGCTGGTGCGCGTATCCTCGGCGGCGATCAGTGTCACTTCACGCAGTACGCGCAGCGCCCGCAGCGTGATGTCTTCTAAATTGCCAATGGGTGTGGGAACAAGAAAAAGAGTGGGCATGGTGAGGCAAATAAAACGGGGCAGAACTAGCGCCCTGCCCCGCTGCGGATAGTCTTAGCTGACGGTGATGGTTACGGTAGAATCCGGCGCATCATAGACGTAGGATTCATCCAGTACCTGAAGGATGTACACCTTGCCGCCTTCCAGATCGAGCGTGAAGCTGGCGCTGCTCACACCCGCTGTTTCGCGGATTTCCAGCAATGTGAGTTCGCTCATGTAGGTGTCGGCAGGCGGGTTGGGGTCAACCACGCGCAGGCCACCGTACAGGCCGCCAGTCGTCTGCGTCATGCTCACCTTGACCGTGCCGGTATTTTCGGGCTTGAGGACGAAGAACTGCGGCAGGCGCTTTTCGCTGTCGGTGAGCAGTTGGGCTTCGATCTTCGCACCCACACCCAGCGGCTGCACCACGCGGGCACGCATCCAGTACGGGCCAACCGAAGTGCCGTCCGCGCCGTCGTAACGGGTGGCGACCACCGTGTAGTTGCCATCGGCGGGCAGTTCAGCCACCGCGACACCCGCGAAATAGGTTTCCACCTTCGCTAGTTCACGCCCCACGCCGTCGCGCAGAACAACCGCCGGAGACAGGTCATAGGTGCCGGGCTTGTTGAAAATTTCGATCATCACCATATCACCGGCCTTGCCCGTGAAGGTATAGAACACTTCAAAGGCGCTTTCGGTGATTTCGCCTTCCACATAGGTATCAAATTCCAGTGGAATGATGTCCTGAGCCGCGACTGCGCTCAGGCCGAAACCCAGTAAAAACACCGAAAGGACGACCAGTAGCAAACTTTTCTTCATGTAGAGATACTCCTTATGTCACAAGATTTCACAACCTACCGTTATTCTTACTATAGGGATTTTCAGGTTTTGGACAAGTAAGGTTTAGCCCAAAATATGGATAACTTTTGAATTTAGGGCGCTCACAGTATAATGCGCGTCAATACAGTGAACGTTCCACAAGGCGAAACGTCTATGCGGCGGTATGCACTCCTCCTGATTAGCATCCTGTTGATGATGACAGGCAGCGTACAGGCTCAACAGATTGGCAACCTCGGCGGCTTCCTGTTCGACGCACGCGCCGATCTGGAACGCGCCGCAAACGAGGCGCTGGGGGCAGGCGTTCGCCCCGACACATGGACGTTCAATATCAACAACGTCAATTCCGCCACCTATGTGGCTGACCTGTGGTTCGACAACGAGCAACTGGCGGCCTCCGTCTTTAGCGGTCAGCGCCCGCCCGACTGGATCGGCGCGCCCGTCACCAAAGATGTACAGGTGGTGGCACGCAACATTCGTCACGATCTGGAACTGACCGCCACACAGTTGTTTGGCCCCGGTCAGCGCCCGGATGATTGGCGCGGCGGTTCTCCGCTGTTCCTGTGTGACCGCACCACCATGAACCTCGTGCGCGTGCTGCAAAATGCCTACACCGTCAACTTTGCTACCGCCGACGACTCGGTAAATTACTGCCAGACCATCATCAACGAGGCGCAGGACAACACGCTGCGCGTCGTTCTCAGCACCGACGAAGTGCAGGCCACCGTGCCGGATGTAACGCTGGCGATGCGCGGCGATCTGGAACGCCTCGCGGACGAAGAACTGGGGCTGAACACCCGCTCGCCGGGGTGGGTGGGCAACAAAGATCGCAATTCGCCCACGCTCTCCAGTGACAACTATCTCGATCTGGAACTGTTGGCGGATACACAACTAGGCGCGGGGCAACGTCCTGCCGGTTGGCTGCCCACGCTTCCGGGTGCGCCCATCTTCGCCGCCCGTTATTTGCGCTTCAATCTGGAACTGCTGGCGAACGCGCTGGGGCATATTGAACGACCTCGCGGTTGGCAGGGCGTGAACGCCATCGGGCGCTGCGATGTGGTGCTGCAAAGCCTGTACGATCTGACCGCGAACGCTTACGGGCTGGCGATTGATAGCCTACCACAGGACAGCACCTTCTGCGGGCAGCTTTCGGCGCAGACCAACGCCATCACCGAAAACCCGCCCGTGAACGAGGGCAGCGGCGGCGACGGCACATCTGCCGAAAATGATCGCTTCGTAGCCGAATCCAACTACGCCTTCACCTATCTGGACTCGGCGGCCACGCAGTACATGGGAGTTATGCCCAAAGGGACGCAGTTCAAAGCGTGGTATCGCAACTTTGGCGAGTCCACCATGATGTTCGTCAGTGGCGACCAGTTCGCAGTTTACATTGATATGCGCTGGACGACCTTGCCCACCGAAATCTTTGACCGCCTGCCTACTACCGAGGGCGTGAAACCCCTGACCTTCTGCGATGCCAGCTGGTGCAACGGCCCCGGCCCTACGCCCACACCCACTGGCGGCGGTGCGCTGAACTCGCTCTTGAGCGCCGGAACGCCGCAGGCTTCCGAGCCGGGCCAGACGCAGGAACAGACCGAGAAGGCGCAGGTGTCGTGGAACTACGTGCGTGTGACCTATCTGCTGGATAACGCTGCGACCCGCACCGCGCAGGTGGCGCTGGAAATCTGCGCCGATACCACACAGTCCGACTGCGAACCCGTACTGCGCGTGTTCGATAAGGCGCTGGGTGTCGAAAAGCCTGTCCTGTCGCAATATAACGGCTTGAACGTGTACGAGTTCCCGTATGGATACACCTCCAACCTGACGATTGAAGGGGCGACGCGCTTCTCGCCAGACGTGTGGATCAGCGACCCGACCATCCGCTAAATACAACATCCCCCGCCCTGACTTCTGACACGGGCGGGGGATGTCTATCCTCATCTACAAACCCGTATTCTTCCCTTGAGTATTCTTCAACGCTTGAGGGCATTAGAATGCGGGTTTATAATGCTCGGCGGTCTGTTTCCGAATGAGGATAAAATCGCCTATGACCATTCAACAAACACTGCTTGATCGCCTGAATCGGCGCGAAGCCCGCGTGAGTATCGTCGGGTTGGGCTATGTCGGCCTGCCGCTGGCCGTCGAATTTGCCGAAGCGGGATTCACGGTGATCGGCCTCGACGTGTCCCGCGAGAAGGTCGAGTCGCTCAATCGCGGCGAGAGCTACATCATGGACATCCCCACCGAACGCCTGAAACCGCTGGTCGCCAATGGCAAGTTCCATGCCACCACCGACTATGCCGATCTGCGCGATGTGGATACCGTCAGCATTTGCGTCCCCACGCCGCTGACCAAGACCAAAGACCCTGATATGTCGTATGTCGTCAATTCGGTGGAGGCCATCGCGCAGGTATGCCATGCCGGTTAGCTGGTCGTGCTGGAAAGCACCACCTACCCCGGCACGACCGAAGAACTCATCGTCCCACGCCTGTCCGAAGCTGGCTTCACGGTGGGCGAAAATGTGTTTGTATCGTTCTCGCCGGAACGCATTGATCCGGGCAACCCGCGCTTTGGCGTTCGCAACACGCCGAAGGTGGTGGGTGGCGTAACCCCCGCCTGCACCGAAGTGACGGTGGCGCTGTACCAGTCGGCGGTGGATAACGTGATACCGGTCACGTCGCCCACCTCGGCAGAGATGGTCAAACTGCTCGAAAATACCTTTCGCGCCGTGAATATCGGTCTTGTGAACGAAATGGCGATCATGTGCGATCGGCTGGGCGTGGATGTGTGGGAAGTGATCCAAGCCGCCGCCAGCAAGCCCTTCGGTTTCATGCCGTTCTATCCGGGGCCGGGCTTGGGTGGTCACTGCATCCCGATTGACCCGCTGTACCTGAGTTGGAAGCTCAAGACGCTCAACTACAATGCCCGCTTCATCGAACTTGCCAGCGAGATCAACACCTCCATGCCGCTGTATGTGGTGGACAAGGTGGCGGACGCGCTGAACGATGATAGCAAATCGGTGCGTGGTTCAAAGGTGGTGGTGCTGGGCGTGGCCTACAAGCGCGATGTGAACGATGTGCGCGAAAGCCCCGCGCTGGACATCCTCGGCCTGTTGGAAGAAAAGGGCGCGCAGGTCGTCTACCATGACCCGTACATCCCGCAGGTGCGGTTGGAACATAACCAGATCATGCACAGCACCCCCTACAGCGATGGGCTGATCGAAAGCGCCGACTGCGTGGTGATTGTCACCGACCACAGCAACATGGATTATCAGCATGTGCTGGATCATGCGCGGTTGGTAGTGGATACCCGCCATGTCACCCCGCCGCGCAAAGGCCGCGCCCGCGTGGTGTTGCTGTAGTCTCTGGTCTCAACATCTGCTGCTGACCGATCCCGCGTTGCTCACCGAGCCATTAAAACAGGTTCTCAAGTAATGGGGGATCGTTGACGTAGAAAGACCTCTGGTTGGCTTGCTTTTGCTCATGCACGCTTTGACCAAAGGTCTTTTCATTTGCGGAAAATGCCAAACTTGGGGCGGGGAATGTCCCCACCCTGTGATATAGATGCGCTGCGAATGGCTTAGTTGACACCACCCCAAATCTGATCGCAACCCGCTTCGACCAGATGTCCTGTCTTTTTCAGTTCGACGATCACCGTACCAGACGACGGACGAACTTCCACAATCACCCCGAAATTGGATGGATATTGACCGAAGGACGACACCTCCGATGCGCCATCCGGCACATACACATTGACACCCGCCACCCACATTGTGCAGTTCGCTACACTAGGCGACGGAACACCGTTGTAATCGCCGCTTGCCTGCCGCTTGAAGCAGAAATTGTTTTCCTTGTTGTATTCATCATGCCCGTACAGACACAACTGCTTTTCGTTGGTATCCGCACCGATGAACACCACATACAACTGCACCGCACCATACGTCCCCTGCACTTCGCCTGCCACCTGCGAATTGTCGCCGGAAGCATCGGAGGCCGCAATCGCCGCGTCAATATCAGCCTGCGGCCACAGACCGAGCGAAACACCATGCAGGTTCAGCAGTTCGCAGCCCCGCGCCCCGCAAAACAAGGTGTCGCCACCGATGTGATTCGCCGCAGGGTTGATGCGCGTATCCGCCGAAACTACGCCGACCACCGCCAGCATAACCATCATGACCACGAGTGTTTGTACTACTCTACGCATAACCTAAAACCTCCTGCACTTTCATGCAATGTAAACTTCAGCGATATAGTTGATTGTAAATTGGTGTTTAGTTTTGAATCGTTAAGGTTTACATTTTTCGGAATTTAAGTTTTGGCTCATGGCTTGAAAGCTTGCAATCTGTATTGCAAGGCGTATGAAAACAGGTTGTTAGGAACGAGCAAGGCATCACTTTTATTGTTTGGGTATATTCCCAACATCGCACTTATCACGTTGCATTCACATTGAGGTGCATGATGAAACTTTCACTGGTTATCCCCGCTTACAACGAGTCCGAAGGGGTTGCACAGACCGCCACAGCAGTTCGCAGTGTGCTGGAATACCTGCGGATGAAGCATGATGTAGAAGTGGTATTCGTCAACGATGGCAGCAAAGACGACACCGCCGCGCTTCTGCAAGCTGAATTTAAGGATGATCCGAAAGTGCGCGTGGTTTCGCACGAGACCAACAAGGGGTTGGGCGCGGCCATCCGCACTGGCTTCCAGAACGCCACCGGCGATATCATCGTCACCACCGATTTTGACGGCACGTACCCGGTGACGACCATCCCGCAGTTGCTCAGCCGGATGACGGTGGACGATGCCGACATCGTGACCGCCTCGCCGTATCATCCCAACGGGCATGTGGAAGGCGTTCCCGGCTACCGCCTGATCTTCAGCTTTGGCGCGTCATTGCTGTACCGCCTGCTCATTAGCTGGCGCATCCACACATGGACGGCGCTGTATCGTGGCTACAAGCGGCAAGTGATCGAGAACATCTCGTTTGAGAGCGATGGTTTCCTCGCCGGAACGGAACTGCTGGTGTACGCGCTCAAGGCCGGCTACCGCGTGACCGAGTTTCCGACCACGCTGCACGTTCGCACCTTCGGGCAGTCCAGCATCAAGATTGCGCGTGTCACGAAGCAACACCTGAAGTTCCAGACGCGCCTGCTGAAAGAAGCCATCTTCGGCTCGCCCAGATCGCATCGTAAGCCGCTGGTAGGAGAACCGTCGTAAATGTCACCGTTCGTTTATGTCGCATTCAGTACGATTTTCGGGATTACCGGTCAGCTCATGCTCAAGCGGGGCATGGGCGGCATGGCGACGACGGGCGGCGTGACCATCGTCCGCATGATAACCTCGCCGTGGGTCATCATCGGGCTAGGGATTTACGGTAGCGGCGTGTTGTGCTGGCTGATGGCGCTCTCGTATTTCGAGTTGAGCTACGTCTACCCGTTTGCCAGCCTGAGTTACATCGGCATCATCATCGGTTCGTATTTCCTGTTCCGCGAACGGATTACGTTGATGCGCTTGCTGGGTGTGGCGGTCATCATCGCTGGCGTGTTGATTACCAGCCAGAGCTAACGGTTTTACCCGATGCAGTTTCACAAAGGGGCAGGTCATTTCACCTGCTCTTTTTGTTGCGCTGCTGCTAAATCGAAATGTGTAGGATAATGTATTGCGCGGTGGTCAGTATGACGAGGGGGATTTTGTGACCGAAACAGCGAAAAAACGCCAGATCGCCATCATCGGCGGCGGCATTCTAGGGGTGACGCTGGCTTATAAGCTGGCGGGGCGCGGGTTGGGCATCACCGTCTACGAGCGCGGAGACAATCTGGGTGGGTTAGCCGCTGCGATGGACTATGATGGGGCGCGGGTTGACCGCTTCTACCACACCATTTTGAGCAGCGACACTTCCATGCAAGGTTTAATGGAAGAGTCTGGCATCGCGGACAAGCGCCATTTCACAGCCACCAAACAAGGTTTTTACGACAACGGTCATCTGTACGACTTCAATACGCCTGTGGATTTGATGCGCTTTCCACCGCTGAACATCCTCCAGCGCGTCCGTTTGGGGTTGCAAATCGTGTACGCGCAGTTAGAGAGCGACTGGCGCAAGATGGATGTCGTGCCGGTAGAGGAGTGGCTGGCGAAGTTCTGGGGGCGCGGCGTGTATGAGAAGGTGTGGAAACCGCTGCTGCGTGCCAAATTCGACAGCACTGCCGAAAGCGTCCCCGCCACCTACATCTGGTCGCGGTTGCGGCGCATGATGGGAACCCGCGAGGGCGTAACCTCCAAAGAGATGATGTGCTACATCGAGAACGGGTACTACACCCTGATCGAGGCGCTGGCACGCAAGGCCGAAGGGCTGGGGGCGCAGTTCCATCTGAAAGCGCCCATCGAGGAAGTGGTAATCGAAAATGGGCAGGCGGTGGGCGTGCGCGTGGGCGGCGAACTGCGCCGTTACGATGCTATCATCAGCACGCTGCCTTCGCCCACGCTGGGCGGCCTGATTCCGGGTGCGCCCGCCGACTTCCGCGCCCTGCTCAATAAGCAGCAATATCTGGGCGTGATGTGTCCGCTGCTCATCCTCAAGAAGCGCCTGCTGCCTTACTACGTGCTGAATATCACCGATGACAGCATCCCGTTCACGGCGGTGGTGGAGACGACCAACCTGATTGACCCGCAGCATGTGAAGGGTTATCACCTCGTCTACCTGCCCAAGTATCTCGCGCCGGATAACGCGATTGCCAATTGGAGCGATGAACAGGTGCAGGCCGAGTGGATGAAGCACTTCAAGCGCATGTTCCCGGATT
>CAIVEA010000476.1 GCA_903904765.1 uncultured Chloroflexota bacterium | reverse complement strand
GCTGTTCCGGTTGCCGACGGCAGAGGATGTGATGGCGCGGTTGACGTTCCAGAATGTCGGCCCCGATCAAATTCCGGGGCTGATCGTGATGACGCTGGACGATGCGGGCGTTCTGGCTGATCTGGATGCGAACTATGCGCGAATCGTGGTGCTGTTCAACGCCAATACCGACGTGGTAACGTTCACAAATGCGGAACTGGCGGGGCAGGCGTTTGTCCTGCATCCGGCACTGGTGGACTCGTTCGATGCGGTGGTGCGCGGCGCAGCCTTCGATGCTAGCAGCGGCACATTCACCATTCCGGGTCGCACGACGGCGGTGTTCGTGCTGCCGCAGTAATTCAGGTTTTGGCTGAAAATGCAGGGGCGTTCCACAAGTGCGCCCCTGTGTGCAAGATTATTCTTTCGTATCTTCGCAAGGATTGAGTGCGTGTATGGCTGATGATTTTGATGTGGTGGTCAGCGGGCATTTGTGCCTCGATTTGATTCCGGGCATGGCGCATGTCGGGTTGAAAGAGATGTCCACGCCGGGGCGTTTGGTGGAGACCGGGCCGATTGCCATTTCGACGGGCGGCGCGGTATCCAATACCGGATTGGCCTTGCAGCGGTTGGGGGCGAATGTGCGCTTGCAGGCTACAGTGGGCGGTGATCTGATCGGGCAGTTGATTGTGAACTATTTGAGCAACCGTGATCCCCGACTCACCGAGTTTTTGACCCCACTGGCCGGCGAGGCCAGTTCGAGCACGGTGGTGCTTTCGCCGGACAATGCAGATCGCACGTTCCTGCACTGTACGGGGAAGAACCGGACGTTCGGCTTCGACAACGTGAATTTTGATGTGGTGGGACGGGCGCGTATTTTTCATCTGGGCTACCCGCCGCTGCTGCCGCGTTTGGTCGAGAATCGGGGCGAGCAATTGAGCGCGATCTTCCGGCAGGCGAAGGCGGTGGGCGCGGTGACTTCGCTGGATTTGGCGATGCCTGACCCGAACGCGGCGGTAGGCCGTGCTGATTGGCGGGCGATTTTGGCGGACACGCTGCCCTCGGTGGATGTATTTATTCCCAGCCTCGAAGAAATCCTGTTTATGCTGCGTCGTTCGGATTTTGATCGCTGGTCGCCGCATGCGGCTGACCATATTGACCGGGCGTATCTGTCGGCGCTGGCAGACGAGCTGCTGGCGCACGGGCCGGCGATTGTGGGCTTCAAATTAGGCGAGATGGGCATGTACCTGAAAACGGCGGCGAGCGAACGCTTCGCTGCGCTTGATCGCTTGACACTGGATGCGGCGGGATGGGGTTCGGTGGAATTGTGGTGTCCAGTGTTTCAGGTGCAGGTGGTGGGGACAACCGGGGCGGGCGATTCGGCCTATGCCGGTTTCCTGACCGCGCTGATTCACGGGTTGCCGCCGCAGGAGGCGCTACGCTGGGCGTGCGCTGTGGGCGCATGCAACGTGGAGGCGGCGGACTCCAACAGCGGCGTGCGCTCGTGGGAAGCCACTGGGCAGCGTATGGCAGCCGGATGGTTGTCGTCAGATGTGCGGCTCTCCGGCTTTTAGAGCAGTGGTATACTGAGGGTTCGGTTTTCCGGCGTTTGCGGGGAGTGCGGTTTGATCGAACAGGCTGTTATTGTTGCGTTGAATAATACGTATCACCACACGGCGCTGACCTCACAGGGGTACGCATTGCTGCCTGTGCTGGGCAAGCCGCTGGTGGTGCGGGCGATGGAACGCCTGTACCGTGCGGGAATCCGGCGCTATGTCGTGATTTTGGATGTGAGTGCAGGGTCGCTGGCCTCCTATCTGACGCGCAGTTGGATGCCGAATGTGGCGGTGGAATTCGTGGTGCTGGAGCATCACGAGAGTTTGCTGCGCTCGTTGAGCGAGTTGTGCCGCCGTCATCCGAATCCGTTCTTGCTGTGCGGGTATGATACGCTGGTGCATCCGAATCATATCGAGCGATTGTTGCGGCAGGGTGAAGCCAGCGGTGTGCAGGCGGTTCTGACCGTTGCGCCTACGCTTTTGAGCAGCACCCCGTCCATTGGAGCGGAACGCTGGTGGTCGAATGGTACGATCAACGAAAGGCAGACGGAGGGCGGGCTGCATATCGCGCATTTAGCAGTATGCGCTCAGCCGATAGTGGACTATTTGGCGAAAGCTGTCCTGAAAACGGGATCGTTCTCGAATCATTTTAGCGATATGTTCGCACAGTATATGCGCTCTGGCGGCACGGTGACGGTTGCCGAGACCAATTGGATGTTGCAGGTGCAAACCGATCTTGATTTGCTGGCGGCCAATAAACTGCTGATGGATGAAGATGTAGATACGCATATTCTGTCGGATGTCGCGTCCACCGTGCAGATCATCCCACCCGTGCGGATTGACCCGCGTGTGAGCATCGGGCAGGGGGCAAAAATCGGCCCACGTGTGTATCTGGAAGCGGGAAGCAGCGTGGGGCATCATGCCGAACTGAGTCATAGTGTGGTGCTGGCGCAGTCCGTTGTTCCGGCGCACTCGCATCTTCACGAAACGCTGGTCTACCCGCAGGGGCGGCTGACGGCGGGCTAAGGCTCGTCAAGCGCGTTTATCCCCCAGTATAATTAACCCTCTTGATGTTGTAAGTAGCGAGGCTCCCTGATTGGCACAGTCGTATAAAATCTGCCCGATCTGCGAGACTCCCAACCACCAGAATGCTGCGGTTTGCCGAACCTGTGGGATGGCTCTGGCGCAAGTTCCGCGTGTGGCGGATGGCGAATCGGCGGATGCTACGAATCCGGCTCAATACGATCATTTCTATGGCGAAACCGATCTCGCAGAAGGGCAACTGCGCTGGCGCGGCGGCACGATTGTGCTGGTGGTGCTGGGGTTGGCGCTGCTGCTGGTATGCGCGGGTGCGGCGCTGTGGGGTGGTTGGCAACTGCTGACTCTTGCGCGGGGGACGGCGACCCCGGTGGTGAATACCCCTACCGCACAAGTCGCCACCCGTGCTATGTACACCAATACGCCCCGCCCGACGCTGTTCTTGGCGACAGTGACGCAGGGGCCACCTACACCCACCGTGACGCTAACCCCGACGGCTTCGCCCACGCTCGGCCCGTGTGTCCAGCAGGTGCAAGCGGGTGACAGCCTGATTTCGGTGGTGATGCGCTGCGGTCATACCAGTTTGGATGTGATTCCGGCGGTGCTGGAACTGAATAACCTGACGGATGCTTCGATGATTCAGCAGGGGCAAAATATCGAAGTCCCGTGGCCCACGCCGACGGTTGATCCGAATATCACTTCTGAAGCACCTGCTTCCTCGTCGAATAGCACGGG
>CAIVEA010000475.1 GCA_903904765.1 uncultured Chloroflexota bacterium | reverse complement strand
CGGCGTTGGCGGCCAAAGGTGCGCCGTTGTACGACATTGTACAGCGTACACTGGTTTCCAAGCCGTACAGCAATCTGGAATTGTGGAAGCAGGTGTTCCCGTCCATCCAATTTGAGGGTGGGATTATCTCGGCGGTGGTCACGCTGGAGAATCTCAAGCAGGCGCGGTTGCGCGAAATGTCGGACGGCGGGCTGGTGGGTATGTTGATTGCCACCGAAGAAGCGCAGATTGCGGCGGTGTTCAAAGAGCAACCGGAACAATGCGTCGAAATTAGCCTGCGCTGTAAGCCGGGCTATAACGTGGCGAGTGTGGCTTTCGGGCTGGGCGGCGGCGGGCATGTGCAGGCCGCTGGCGTGACAGTGCAGGGTACGCTGGACGAGGTGCGTGCCAAGCTGATGCCGCTGCTCAAGGCGGCGAAGGCCGAGGGGAAGGCGCGTGGCTGAAGCGTTCGGTTTCTTGAATGTGGATAAGCCACTGCGGTTGACCAGCCATGATGTGGTGGCTAGGCTGCGGCGGCGCTTGGGAATCAACAAGGTCGGTCATGCCGGAACGCTCGACCCGCTGGCGACGGGGGTGCTGGTGATTTGCGTGGGCGGAGCTACCCGTCTGAGCGATGAAGTGATGCACGCTACCAAAGCCTACCGCGCCCGTGTGCGTCTGGGGGCAATCACCGAAACCTATGATGCCGAAGGCGCGATCATCGAGGAACGGGATTCGTCGCAGGTAGGGCGCGAACAGGTGGAGGCTGCGCTGGCGGCTTTTCGCGGCACCATTCTACAAGTGCCACCCATGTACAGCGCGATCAAGCAGGGCGGGCGCAAGTTGTACGAACTGGCACGGGCGGGCGAAACCGTCGAACGGACGGCGCGAACGGTCACGATTGAGTCATTAACGCTGAGCGACTGGCAGCCACCGGAGTTCACGCTGGAGGTGGTATGCAGCGCCGGAACGTACATTCGCAGCCTCGCGCATGATGTGGGGCAGGCGGTGGGCGTGGGGGCGTACCTGACTGGATTGATCCGCACTGCCAGCGGACATTTCCGCTTGGAGGCGGCGCAACCGCTGGATGCGCTACTGGAAGGCGAGTGGCAGTCGCATCTGATCGCGCCGCAGGTGGCGCTGGCGGGGTGGCCTTCGCTGTGTGTGAGCGCAGCGGAGATCGCCCATCTGACGCAGGGGCGGGCGATCCCCGCGCCGGATGCGGCAGAAGGGCGGGCGCTGGCCTATGCAGAGGATGGGCGTTTGGTGGCGCTGGTGCAGGCCGAGAGTGGTTTGTGGCGGCCTCATAAGGTATTCTTGGGCAATTCATGAAGGGCGGCGCTGGCCGCATCGTATATTCCCGTGACCATGCCATATTCGACACAACATATCCGTGATTTGAGAACGCTTTCGCTGCAACAGCCTGCGCTGGTGACAATCGGCGTGTTTGATGGCGTGCATCGGGGGCATCAGTATTTGATCGAACGGCTGGTGGCGGAGGCTCGTGCTGCCGACCAGATGGCTATCGTCCTCACGTTCTATCCCCATCCTGATGTGCAATTACGGGGCATAAGCGGACGCTATTACCTGACTTCGCCCGAACAGAAGGCCGAACTGTTACTCGATCTGGGCGTGGACTGGGTGGTGACGCAGCCTTTCAATGCAGATTTACAGACCATGCCCGCTGCGACATTCGTCAACCTGCTGCGACAGCATTTGCATTTGCAGGCGCTGTGGGTGGGGGCGGATTTTGCGATGGGCTACCAGCGCGAAGGAAACGTTCCCTATTTGAAGGCGCAGGGTGAACGACAGGGTTTTAGCGTGCGCGAACTGGAATTGCTCATGGACGCGCAGGCCGAGAAGATCAGCAGCAGCGCGATTCGCAACGCCATCCAGTCCGGCGACATGGGCAAGGTGCGCGACTGGCTGGGGCGCGGCTATGCGCTGCGCGGTGAAGTGGTGCATGGCGAAGGGCGCGGGCGCAAAATCGGCTTCCCGACGGCGAACGTGAGCGTATGGGATGAGCAAGTGCTTCCGGCAAACGGCATTTACGCGGGCT
>CAIVEA010000474.1 GCA_903904765.1 uncultured Chloroflexota bacterium | reverse complement strand
TGGTAGGAGGAGGCGTAACCGGTTGCAGCCCTCCAAAAGCCCTTCGGGGCACTGAAACCGCCGTAACTTGACCCGCGTCGAACGCGCCATCAGTTGCAGCCCTCCAAAAGCCCTTCGGGGCACTGAAACCCGAATAGGGGACACTTACGGTGTCAAGCGGGATTGTTGCAGCCCTCCAAAAGCCCTTCGGGGCACTGAAACGTGTCCAGACGACCCATGAACTCGACCTGCACGGCTGTTGCAGCCCTCCAAAAGCCCTTCGGGGCACTGAAACACTAACGTCCCGGCGCGGCGGGGCGCACGGGTTTCCGTTGCAGCCCTCCAAAAGCCCTTCGGGGCACTGAAACATGGCATCAACGGTTTCGGTCATGCTCTGGCGCTCAAGTTGCAGCCCTCCAAAAGCCCTTCGGGGCACTGAAACGGGTGTCCTCTGCTGATTGTCCCTACGCACACCGTTGGGTTGCCACCTGCCCTTCGGGGCACTGAAGATTGTTTGACAACGGATAACAACAGTGTTACGATGTCTTTCCACCTCCTGTGGGATTGTCGGGGGTGTTCGGCCTCGCGCCGTCTCATCCCCGACACCCTCACGCTCCCTTTTCGCCCCTACCGCCTCCGCCGCCATCCGCTGCCTGATGCTATAATTCGAGCAATGGAGAAAGCGGCTAGGGAATGGAAACACACGCAATCTGGACGATTGAAAAGTTACGCGCTCAACGAGCCGCCATCGAAGAACTTGCCCGCCGCAATCGGGCGTTCAATGTGCGTGTGTTTGGTAGTGTGGCGCGGGGCGAAAACCATCCGGGGAGCGATATAGATTTCCTCGTGTCCTTTCAGCCGGGCAGCAGCATCTTCGACCAAGTGGGATTGTGGCTGGATTTGCAGGAACTCCTCCACTCGGAAGTGGATTTGTTGACCGATCACCCGGAGGCGGGACAGATCACCGCTGTCGCCCGACAAGAAGCCATTCCCCTATGAGCAAGACACCCGCCACAGCGACGGAATGCCATAAATAGTGGAAGGACGTACATGAATATCAACAATATTCGGGATATGTTTGCTTATAACTATTGGGCGAACAACCGCCTTTTAGCGAAGGCCGAGCAGGTTACGCCGGAACAGTTCACCGCCGAACCCATCCCCGGCGTGAGCAGTTTGCAGGGCGCGTTCGTCCATACGCTGGATGCTGAATCGAGCTGGCGGCACTTGTTTCAGGGGCAGGGTTTCCAGCCTGATCTGGATCGGGCAGACTTCCCGACGGTGGCGGCGCTCCGCTTGCGCTGGCAGGACGAAGAACGGGCGATGTGGGCGTATCTCGATAGCCTGAGCGAGGCCGACCTGACCCGAATCCTGCGCTATGAGGTGGAAGGCGGCATCTGGCGGGAGCGCCTGCTGTGGCACTGTTTGTATCATGTGGTCAATCACGGCACGCAGCACCGCAGCGAAGCCGCCGCCCTGCTCACCGCCTGCGGACACTCCCCCGGCGAGATGGATTTCACGCTGTTCCTGAACGAACGGGCGGCCAAACGGTGAGCCGCTTCCAAGTGGTGACGGTGGCAGAACGGCCTGATGTGCTGGATGCGCTGGACGCGGTGAATATGGCGGCGTGGCCGGAGTTCATGCACCACGATCAGGTGGCGGATGAGTTGTTCCATTACCTGTACGATACCTTCGCCGCCTATCAGGTGGCGCTGCTGGATGAACACGGCGCAATCGCTGGCACGGGCAACACCATTCCGGTGCGCTGGGATGGCACGCCCGATGATCTGCCGGATGACGGTTGGGACGGCATCCTGCGGCGCGGCGTGGAAGGCTATCACGGACAGATTGCGCCCACCACGCTCTCGGCGCTGCAAGCAGTGGTCGCCCCCGCCTACAAGGGGCAGGGTGTGAGCCGCGACATCCTGCTCGCCATGCGCGGCGTGGCGGCGCGGCACGGCCTGAACGCGCTGATCGCGCCCGTGCGCCCCAACCAGAAGCACCGCTACCCGCTGACCCCGATGGAACGCTATATCACATGGCAGGATGCAGACGGGCAGTTGTTCGACGCATGGCTGCGGACGCATCAGCGGTTAGGTGCAACGGTGCTGAAGGTCTGCCCGCGTTCGATGGACATTCGGGGGACGGTGGCGGAATGGGAATCATGGGCAGGGATGCGTTTCCCCGAAAGCGGGCGCTATATTATCCCGGATGCGCTGTTCCCGCTGGAGATTGACTGCGAAGCCGATAGCGGCCTGTATATCGAGCCGAATGTGTGGAT
>CAIVEA010000473.1 GCA_903904765.1 uncultured Chloroflexota bacterium | reverse complement strand
TGGTCGGCCTCGTCGCCACGCTGTACGGACTGCTATCGTACCGCGTCTTTGACATCCGCAGCGCCTTCCGCCTCGCGGCACGCAATGCCCTGCTCACCTTGCTCACCACCGTTGTAATCTATATTGCGCTCTTTCTTGCCAGCACCATTCGTATCCCCCCCACCGCCGAAACAGGCGTGGTGCTGGCAATAGTGGCGCTAGGCGTGGCACTGGCTTATGTGGTGCTACGACACGGAGCAGAATGGGCAATCGCCGCCTTAACTGGCCGTCCGAACGCCGATTTAACACAGGCCGCACGGCAATTTAGCCAGCGGGTGGCGGGAGTGACGGAACTGGACGGGCTGGTTACGGCGATTCAAGAATCGCTGCATCAAATGCTAGGCGTGGACAAAGCTGGCCTATTGCTTGTCAACGACACGACCAACCGAGAACGGTTGGATATACGAGTCATGCGCTACGGCGCACTAGCGAACATCCAGACTCCACAAGGAACGCTGGCGCGGAACAGCCCGATTTATCAGCATTTCGCGTTCAAACAAGCGCCGCTGACACTGTTCGATCTGCAATATGCGCCGGTGTATCACACAGCCTCGGCCTATGAACACAGCTTTCTCGGTCAACTGGGAATGTCAGCCTTCACACCCATCTTGCTCGAAAATGTGCTGATCGGCATCCTGATATGCAGCGCGAAAAATAACCGTTCGCCATTCTACGCCCACGACCTTGATCTGCTGGCAACGCTGGCGAACCAGACGGGTGTGGCACTGCGAAATGCGCGGCTGGTGGATGATCTGCGTCACCTGAACAGTAGTATGGTGAAACTCAATCAGGAACTCGAAGAAGCTAACCATCAAATGGGGAAGTTGGATTCGGTCAAAACGGATTTCGTGACCATTGCCAGCCATGAACTACGCACACCGCTGGCACAAATCCGAGGCTACACCGACATTCTAAGCAGCATGAACGATCAGGGAATGCTCAACCCCGATCAAGCGCGGAGCATGATGGGCAGCGTCCTGAAAGCCACCGAACGCATGGAAGAACTCATCTCGGCGATGCTAGATGTGAGCCAGATTGATGTGGATGCGCTGAACCTCCATTTTGAACCATCGTCTGCCGAAGCCATTGTGAAGATGGCCGCAGAACCGCTTACAGAAGCACTCAAACAACGCAAGATTTCGCTCTCGGCACGCGGCCTGCGCGAACTCCCCATGATGGAAGCCGACGAGCAGCGGTTGGTACAGGCCTTCCGCAACCTACTGGTAAACGCGATCAAATACACCCCGGACGGCGGGCGCATTGATGTCACCGCCCACCTGTTTTCGACAGCACAGACGGGCGAAAGTGACCAAATACAAGTTTCTATAGCGGATTCGGGCGTGGGTATCACTCACGAAAATCTGGAACTTATCTTCCAGAAATTCTATCGCGGATTTGATCCGAGTCTACACTCTACCGGAACGTATAAGTTCATGGGCGCGGGACCGGGATTGGGTCTGACGATTGCGAGGGGGGTAATCGAAGGACATGGGGGACGGGTATGGGCGGAAAGCCCGGGTCACAGCATGACAGACTTCCCCGGCGCGACTTTTTACGTGCAACTGCCGGTGCATCCGCCGGAAACTGCACAGCGCGTGGTGATGGCAAGCGAGGAATCGCCTACCCGTCCGCGACGGTAAAAGTGGTGTCGTTCGCATGCCACCTCAGCGCGTGAGGACGAGAATGAACGTTAATCAACATGGATAAGGTGCGCTGAAAGGCAGCTAAATCACCGCTGGTCACATATCGGTTGGGAATAGCGGTAGGTTTCTCACCCGCAGGCCATAAGCGCATCGTCTGCCGCGCTACGGCTGGCCCCGGGTCTACCAACGCCACATTCTCCCCGACAATCTCCTGAATGGCCGCCGCGAGGAAAGGAAAATGAGTGCAGCCTAGCACCACTTCATCCGCCCCTGCGTTCATCAGCGGGCGCAAAGTGCGCTCCAGCACGGCGCGTCCGGCGGGGGTGTGCTGGCTCTGCTCCTCGGCAATCTGCACCAAATCGGGCGCGACCTGTGTGATGACACGCACGCCCCGCGCATACCGCTGCAAAACGCGCTTATACAACGCCCCCCGCGCCGTCGTCTCCGTCGAAAGCACACCCACCACGCCGGAACGGGTGCGCTCCGCCGCTGGCTTCACAGCGGGTTCCATTCCCACGAAGGGAACATGCGGATAACGTTCGCGCAGGGTATAGAGCGCGGCGGCGCTGGCGGTATGGCAGGCGATCACCACCACACGCGCCCCTTGCTCGATGAGGTAGCGAGTGATGGCCTCCGAAAAAGCGAGAATTTCGGCATTGGAACGCGGGCCATAGGGCAAATGCCCCTGATCGGCGACATAAAGCGTGGGATGTGCAGGCAGCAAGTGATGGATTTCACGCAGCACCGACAGACCGCCGATGCCGCTGTCGAAAACACCGATGAGGTTAGGGCGCTGCTCGACCACCCGCCGCCTCGACAAAAGCGGTGAACAGGCGCATCATGGCCGGATCATCTTCAAACAGGTCTTCGGGATGCCACTGAACGCTGAGGACGAATTTGCGTTCCGGCATTTCCAGCGCCTCGATCACACCATCCGGGGCGTAAGCGGTCACACAGGTATTGGGGGCAGCCTGCCCCACCGACTGATGATGAACGCTGTTGACCTCAAGACGGGTGGAACCGATGATACGGGCGAGCCGGCTATCCGGCGCAATCTCGACATGATGTGCATGGGTCTGGCGGTTATCACGGACGTTGTGGTTAAACTGTGTTTCCACCTCGGAAGGGATGTCCTGCACCAGCGTTCCACCGAAGGCCACATTCATGACCTGATGCCCCCGGCAAATACCGAACAGCGGCAGATCATCTTCCAGCGACCAGCGAGCAAGTCGAATCTCGAGATCGTCACGGTGCCTGTCAATCTCGTAGGTAGCGGGATGCGAGGAAGCGTTGTAGTAGCTGGGATCAATGTCTCCACCACCGGGCAGCAGCACGCCATCCAAGCGATCATAGATGGCTCGCAACACGGTATCATCCACGCTGACGGGAATCAAAACAGGCAGACCGCCCGCCTGGGCGACTGCCTTGATACACCCTTCATAGCCGCGATTGTAGCGCCAGCCCGTATCAGGAGAGACAAAACGGGCAGTGGTAATACCAATCAGCGGCGCCATCGGATTAGCCACGCCGTTCCTTCAAACGGGCAGCCTTACCGCGCAGATCGCGCAGGTAGTACAGGTGGGCGCGGCGCACCTTAGCATGGCGGGTCACTTCGATCTTCTCGATACGCGGGCTGCGGAACAAGAAGGTACGTTCGACACCCACACCATGACTGGCGAGACGGCGGACGGTGAAATTCTTGTTGTTCCCACCACCACGAACGCGAATCACCACACCCTGAAAGACCTGCACGCGCTCACGATCACCTTCAACAATCCGCAGGTGAACTTTCACGCTGTCGCCAGAGGCGACCTCGGGATGGCCGCGATCCGGCGATTCCAGCGAAGCCAGTAAATCAGTCATTTCATCGTCCTTCCGAACAAAATGCGCCCGCAGGCGCAACTCGTTTCGCATCAATAGCGGGAAATTATATCAGTCAGGGGGATGTAAGGGCAAGGGTCTGTACATCCGCTAAACAGCGTCATGTTAGAATAGATAGTGTCGCACATCATCGGCTCAAACACCATGCTCACTCCTTCTGAAATTGTGCTGATTGCCATTCTAATCGGAACATTCGCGCTGCTCTTGTCCGGCAAAACACGCCCGGATGTGACGGCCATCCTCGTGCTGCTGGCGCTGGCGACCACAGGACTAGTCACACCTCAAGAAGCCCTGTCCGGTTTCAGCAGGGGCGCGGTGATTACGATCATCGGCCTGTTCATCATCACCCATGCGCTGGAAACCACCGGACTTGTGCAGACGCTCGCCAACCATATCCGGCGGGTGGGGCGCGGGTCGGAAGTGCGACTGGTGATTCTATTCATGGCGGCGGGGGCGCTGCTTTCGATGGTGATGAACAACATCGCCGCCGCTGCCGTGCTGCTGCCCGCCGCCGTACAGGTCGGGCGCGATTCGGGCGTGCGCCTCTCCAAACTGCTCATGCCGCTGTCGTTTGGAACAATGGTAGGCGGTATGGCGACTTACTTCACCACCGCCAACATCATCATGAGTGGTGTGCTGCACGACCAAAATCTGCCCGGGCTGGATATGATGGACTTCCTGCCGACGGGCGGGCTGATTGTGCTGCTGGCACTGGCGTATATGGCGCTCATCGGCAGACGGTTGCTGCCTGAGCGTGAACCAATCGGCACGACCACCACGCCGCGCAGCCTGTCGCGCAACCTGTTTGAAACCTACAGTCTGGATGAACGGCTATGGGATGTGCATGTGCCAGCGGGTTCAAAACTGGTGAACACGGCGCTCAGTCATAGTCACATCGGGGCGGAATTGGGGCTGACCGTACTGGCGATCAAGCGCGGTGGGCACACCATACTCACGCCCGAACCGATCACGGTCATCAACAGCGGAGATACGCTGCTGGTGCTGGGGCGATGGGATCGGGTCGAAAAACTGGCGGCGTGGGGGCTGAACATTGAGCCTGAAAATGGGGGAAAACAGCGTGAGTTCGCGGTTGATCTGACAGAGGTCATCATCCCGCCGCGTTCCGGCATGATCGGCAAAACGCTGCGGGACATCCAGTTTCGCAGCAAATTCGGGCTGACCAGCGTGGCGCTGTGGCGCGAGGGGCGCAGCTACCGCACCGATGTGGGCAGCACCCCGCTGGCGGTGGGCGATGCGCTACTGATGGTGGGTGCAGCGGCGAGGGTGAAGGCACTGGCGCAGGACAGCGATTATCTGGTGTTGCAAAGCAGTCACCAGTTCCAGCCGCCCAATCTGCATAAAGCGCGATGGGCGCTGCTGATTATGCTGGTCGTACTCGCGGCTTCTATTGTGGAGGTGCTGCCCCTGCCTCAGATCATGCTGGCGGGCGCGGCGGCAGTGGTATTGACGGGCTGCCTGAACATGGACGAAGCCTACCGCGCTGTCGAGTGGCGGGTGGTATTCCTGATTGCGGGCATGATTCCGTTAAGCGTGGCGATGGTCAACACGGGACTGGGTGCGCGGTTGGGAACGCTGGTCACAACCACTTTCGGGAATGGTGGTTCGGTAGGACTCATCCTCGGCTTCTGGGCGCTGGCAACCGCCATCACGCAGATTGTGGCCGGGCAGATCACACCGCTGATGATCGGCCCCATCGCCATCGCCAGCGCGATCACGATGGGCGTGAATCCGCAGGCGATGGCGGTAGCGGTAGCAATTGGCGCATCCACCGCGTTCCTCACGCCGCTGTCGCATGCTGTCAACATCCTGATGATGGGGCCGGGCGGCTACACATTCGGGGATTTCACGCGGGTTGGCGTGGGCATGACACTGGTCACGCTGATCGGACTGGTGATCGGCCTTATGCTGTTCTGGGGTATCCGCTGAGTGCGCCTCAACGCGCCCGCTGCATGATGATGCCGTCCATCGGCGCTAAAGTCACCGTGTCGGTGGCGCTGCCATCATTGTAACGCGCCGCCGACCACACATGCAGCGCGTCCGCCAAACAGGACGCGGAGCCATCACAGCGCAGTTGCACAAACGCGCCGGGTTGCAACGCGGCCTCGCCGATGATGTGCCACTCGTCCCCGCCCGTGCGCTGGTCAAAAATGGTCTGCGCCACCACCTGCCCGCCGGAAACCATCTCATATACGGTGTTCGCGTTCCAGCCCGCTGCATCAGGGGCGGCAGGCCACCACGCCGCAACGATATAGGTGTCCGGCAGGGTGATGCCCAAATCCCAGCGGGCGCTACCGTTCGTGGTCAGATGACCACCCCCGCCCCAATCGTGATAATAGGGCGGCTCGGCCTCCCATTCGCCACTATCCATCTCAACCGCCTGCCACTCGCCTTCAGTGGTGAAAGCCGACGCGACATCATCAATCAGAGTTTCGACCAGCGGGGCTTGATCGCCGCGCACCCGCCAGAATAGCGCCCCCAGCGCAATGGTCTGCGGCTGGTGGGTGGCGTTCAGCAGGGCGAGGCCATTGCTGAAGTCGCGGCGGTAGACATCCGGCGGATGCGGGGTCAAGCGCACATCGTCAATCCATACCACACCGGGCGACTGACCGAGGAAGAATTGCAGACGAGCATCGTCGGTAGTGGCGGTGGCGACGAACGAGGCGCTGTACTCCGCCCAATCGGCGGTGATGTCGAAAGGCTGATACAGGCCGTAATCCTGATAGTCGCCGCCGTCCTGCTGGCTGTTTATGGCAATCGTGCGCGGCTCGGAGGCTTTGGCGCGGAAGGTCACATCGTAGGCCGCGCCCTGTGTGAGGGACAGTGCAGGCTGGCTCAACTCGACCTGCCACTCCTCCGCGCCGATGCTCTGCACGACCACCTGCACGGCTGCCGAACCGTCTACCTGATCTAGGCTGAAAAAGGCGTTTGCGCCGAACTGGTCATCTATATTCAATTCCCAAGAAGCGCTGCCCGCCTCAAAATCACCATTCTGCACGAGGTTGACGGGCGCAGCACCGGGCAATGTCACCCGCTGGGCAGCGCCCAACGGATAGCCGAGGTCGGCATCTAGTTCGTCGTACCACCACGCGCTGCCGTGTTCGGTATCGCCAATCTCATGTGCGAAATAGCCGTCCTGCATGAGTGTGAGCGCCAGACCGAAGCGCATGTAGGGGTAATAATCGCGAGCAAAGGCCAGCGTGGAGGGCGGAATCGTCTCCTGCGGCGCGTAGCCGTAGCCATAGGCGATTTGCAGCGGCACAGCCGACTCGATCATGGTGATGGCGGGCGGGACGGCGCGGGTCATCCATGCGGCGTATTCCGTCCACAAATCCACGAAGGGAATGCGTCCTTCGATGGCGTAAGGCGCATCGAAGCCGATGGCCTTGCCGTTGAACAGCGCC
>CAIVEA010000472.1 GCA_903904765.1 uncultured Chloroflexota bacterium | reverse complement strand
CGGGCGCACCTTCCCGGCCAACCCCTCGCGCAGCGATTGACGGATGCTCT
Source organism: uncultured Chloroflexota bacterium (assembly GCA_903904765.1). The sequence continues at coordinate 7,339 of CAIVEA010000472.1, read as the reverse complement.
CTAAAATCTCGTCATGGGTGGGTTCATCGAAGTAATCCGCCAGCACATCGCTCACCACCTCGTCCAGTGGCACGTTGCGGTTCTGGGACTCGTGCTGCAAATATTCCAGCACCTCATCGGATAGCTTCAGTTTTACATTCACAGTCATCATGTCGTATTCCCTCGTGTTGTCTCTATTCTGCGACGGGCTGATGCATCCGGTCAAGCATACTAGAGCGTTCAGCCTGTCACAGGTGCGTCGAACACTTCGATGTTGCGCCGATCCCCCACCTGCGCCAGCAATTTCTGCACCAAACCATCACAGTAGGAAGTAGTGTGGTCGGGGAACTCCATCTGGTACGACTGTTTACCATCTTCAACCACAATACTGAAGCGATCCTGCCCCGGATAGCTGGTCAGAATCCCGTGCAGCAGGCGCAGGCGGCGGCGGTCTTTTTCGGGGTCGTCCGAACGGCGGAAGTACACCTTCAGCCAGCGTTCGGGCGGCGCTGGGGCAGGGTCATACGGTGTGAATTCAATATCGCTCAAATCGTCCACGCTGGCACTCGACCAGTCGGCAGAGGGCGGCATGCGCGTCGCGCTCACGGGCGCTTCCACCATCGGCATAGCAGACGCAGGCGGCGGCGCGGTCATGAACGGCGGCTGCGGTTCGGCAAAATCGGATGGTAGCGGCGGCAAATCGTCATCGTCCAGCGGTGGCGCTTCCAGCGTCCACGCGGGCGGCGGCTCGTTAGCATACGAACTATAGGCCGAACCACTCTCCTCCGGCATGACGAAGTTCTGGTTCTGTGTGACGAAATCCACGATGATCTGCGGGTCGCCCCGCGTGGTATCCAGCTTGCCGCCGAGGACAGCCACGTTGCCTTCGCCCACCAAATCCTGAAACTTGTCCCATGTGCGCGGGAACAACACCGCATCTATCGAACCCGCCGAGTCATGCCAGTCTTCCACCTGTGCAATCGCCATCATCTGTCCGTTTTTCGTCACCACCTTACGGATGCTGGCGATTTCGCCCGCCACGCTGATCTGTTTGCCGTTCACGCCACCTTCTTCCTTGAGCTTGGCGATGTCAGTAGTGGTGTTAGCGTGCGCCAGCAGATCGCGGATTTTGTCGGCAGGCCGTCCGCTGACGTACAGACCGAGCAATTCTTTCTCCCAGTTCAGGCGGTCACGGTCAGGGATCGGGTCAACGGGCGGCAACGTCAGACGGTCAACCATGCCCGTATCGCCGCCGAACATGCTCAATTGCCCCACTTCCTTCGCCTTATGGAAGTCGGCGCTGTAGTTCACAATACGTTCGAGCGAATTGGTATCCGCCATCTGATCGCGGCGGCCAAAAGCATCCAGCGCACCCACTTTAATCAGGCTTTCCAGCGTGCGCTTTTGCACCAAGCGCAAATCCACCCGCTGGCAGAACTCCTCTAGGTTGGAGAACGTCCCGCCTGCGTCGCGGGCATCAAAAATCGGCTGCACCGCGCTCTCGCCCACGTTCTTGATCGCCACCAGCCCGAAGCGAATGCCGCGCTTGCCATCCGGCAGCCGCTGAATATCGAAGTCCAACGCACTGTAGTTCACATCCGGCGGCAGCACCGGAATTCCCAGACGGCGACACTCGCTCAAAAACGTGGTGATCTTAGTGATGTCGTCGCGGTGAACCGAGAGCAGCGCCGTCATATACTCGGCGGCGTAGTGACACTTCAAGAACGCGGTCTGGCAGGTAATCACCGCATAGTCGGCGGCGTGGCTCTTGTTGAAGCCGTAGTTGGCGAAGAACTCGATATCATCGAAGATTTTGTTGATGACCTCGGTTTCAAGGCCATGTTCCGGGCCGCGCTCCAAAAAGATGTCACGGTGCTTCTTCAGGTCTTTCTCTTTTTTCTTGGAGACAGCGCGGCGCATCAGGTCGGCTTCGCCCAGCTCGTAGCCGAACAACCTGCCCGCCACCTGCATAATCTGTTCCTGATACACGAAGATGCCCATCGTTTCTTCGAGGATGGGCGCAAGCAGCGGGTGGCGGTACTCAATCGGTTCATCGCCGCGCAGCCGCCGGTTGTACTGCGGGATGAAGTCCATCGGGCCGGGGCGATACAGCGACACCGCCGCGATGATGTGCTCGAACTTGGTCGGGCGCATATCGCGCAGCATTTGCTGCATACCCGTACTTTCGACCTGAAAAATGCCCACCGTATCGCCGCGCCCGATCAACTCGAACGTCTGCCGCAGCATCTCGTCCTGCTTCAGGTCGCCCGTCGGACGGTATGGCACATTGTCCATCGTGTAGCGAATGCCGTGATGCCGTTCGATCAGGTCGCAGGCGCGGCGGAAAATCGTCAGCGTGGACAAGCCGAGGAAGTCAATCTTCAGCAAGCCGATGGACTCGCAGGTTTCCATCGGGAACTGCGTCACCGCCTTGAGCGAACTGGCCTCGCTCTCCCCGCCTTCCTCGCTGTTCTCCACTTTGGTCGGGCGGTGCAGCGGAATATATTCGACCAACGGCTTATCCGCCACGATCACGCCGGCAGCATGGGTGGAGGCGTGGCGGTTCACACCCTGCAAATGCACCGCCGTATCCACAATCTGGCGCACTTCGCTGCTGCTGCTGTACAGCGTCTTGAACTCCGGGTTTTCCTCCACATAAGTCATCAGAGGCTTGGGCTTGGGTTCAGTGGGAATCAGCCGCGCCGCCCGGTTGACCACTTCCAGCGGCACATTCAGCGCCCGCCCTACATCGCGCACCGCGGCTTTCGCGCCCAGCGTCCCGAAGGTGATGATGGCCGCCACTTTGTCCTCGCCGTACTTGCGGGCGGTGTAGTTAATCATCTCCTCACGGCGGTCATCCGGGAAGTCCATATCAATATCGGGCATGCTCACGCGCCCCGGATTCAGGAAACGCTCGAACAGCAGGTTATTTTGAATCGGGTCAATACTGGTGATGCCCAGACAATAAGCCGCCACGCTGCCCGCGCCGGAACCGCGCACGTTCCACCAGATGTCCGCCATGCGTGCGAACTGGCACAAATCCCACACAATCAGGAAATAGGTGTTAAAGCCCATATCCCCGATGATGCCCAACTCACGATCCAACCGCGCCTTGTAAGCCTCGTCGTCCGCCCGCGCCCCGTAGCGCCAGCGCATCCCCTTCTCACACAGGTAGCGCAGGTAACTGCCTTCAGTATAACCGTCCGGCACCGGGAACACCGGCAGATGATAGCCTTTGGTATCCAGACTGACGTTGCACATATCCGCAATCATGAGCGTGTTGCTCAAGGCCTGCGGTGCCGCATCACCAAAGTAGTGCCACATCTCGGCCTGCGAGGTCAGGTGGTAGCTGGCATCGGACATCCGCAGCCGATCGGCCTCGGTTTTCAGCGCCCCGGTCTGGATGCACAGCAGCGTATCATGCGGGTCGTAATCGGTATCGAGGACGTAATGCACATCATTGGTCGCCACCAGCGGCACATTCGTATGCCCGCTGCGGGCGTATTCCAGCAGCCACTTGTTGAGCGTTTCCAATTCGGGGATGTCGTGCTGCTGAAGTTCGAGGAAAAAGCTATCCGCGCCGAACACATCCTGATACCAGCCGATCTGCTCCCGCGCCTCGGCATCGTTGCCTTCCATAATCAGGCTGGGGATTTGCGCCGCCAAGCACCCGCTGGTCGCCACCAACCCCTGCGCGTGCGCCGCCAGATATTCGCGGTCAATGCGCGGACGGTAGTAGTAGCCGTGTAACTGAGCATCGCTGGCGATCTTCATCAGGTTCTTGTAACCCGTTTCGTCCTTTGCCAGCAGCAGCATGTGATATGGACGCTTATCCAGCTTGGGGTCGCGGTCAGTCATCCCGCGCCGCGACAGGTAGGCTTCGATGCCGATGATCGGCTTCACACCTGCCGCTTTGCAGGCGCGGTAGAAGTTCATCACGCCGAACATCGCGCCATGATCGGTGATCGCCAGCGCGGGCATTTCGAGGTCTTTGGCACGGTTGACGAGCTTATCAATCCGGCTCAATCCGTCGAGCAGCGAAAATTCAGTATGGACGTGCAGATGGACAAAATCGTGATCGGGCATGGCAGTGGTGACTTATAGCTGAGTGGACTAGAACAAGTGTGAGTATAATCCCACTGAACAGGTGGAACAAGCGCCCTTGCCCTACGATCTGCATTTCTAACCTAAAATGGGGAGTGCTGAATGCTGTGGATATGAACTGTCACGTCGAATAGCACTCCACGCACACTGTTCATAAAAATCACCACTCGCCTCATGCTGCGTCATAGATAATTTGCGCCTCACGCAGTACCGTATCTCGAATCATGGGATGGAGCGACTTAACCGTTAAGAGATCAACACGCTGCCCGATCAACGTCGCCAGTTCTTCCTGCATGATACCCAACCCGATGAGACGGGAGTGGGGAAGATAAAGAAGATGAGGTAAACTCATGATATGAACACATGTCCCGAATGCCAAGCCCAAGATCGACAAGTGAAAGCCGGAAAGAACGGCTCCGAAAGTCAACGCTGGAAATGTCAACACTGCGGGCGGAAATACACGCCGATCCCGCATGAACATGGCTATCCTGACTCCATCCGCCAGTAAGCGGTCAAGATGAGTGTGGATGGTTGCAACTATCGCCAGATCGCACGATTGCTCAAGGTGGATCACAAAACGGTGATGCACTGGGTCAAAGCGCACGCAGATCAACTCCCCGCCGCACCGCTGCCAGCGGAAAAACCGCTACACATTGTGGAAATGGACGAGCTGTACACCTTCATCGGCGCGAAAAAAAGCGGGTCTACCTTGTAACTTTCGTGGAACGCCGGAGCAGTTGTGTGGTCAGTTGGACAGTCTGTAGTGAGCGGGATGAAACCACGCTGCAAACGATCTTGGACAACAGTCCTCAAGCGGTCTGGTACTTCAGCGATCTGTTTGCGACTTACAAAGCACTGATTTACACGCCTGGCGTGCATACGCCGATGCCCGACAAAAGCGAGACCTATCGGGTCGAAGGCGTAAATGCGGAACTGCGCCATTATCTAGCGCGTTAGGACGCAAATCGCGCTGTTTCTCACATTGTATCCATGCCTTACAGCATGCCATTAAGCTCTTTGTCTTTGCTTGGAATCGCCGCCAACTCTATCATCGGCGTTATCCCGATTATCTCGCTCATCTCAGTGATTTCGTGTGTCCCTGATCTTCCCCACTCTCCTCGTGCCGGTAAATGCCACGCTCGAACGGCCTATGGATTTCATCCTCGGCTACAGCACCTACCGCTGGGCGAACTGGTTGTTTGATTTCCCCCGTCAACAGTGGGCGATTACGCGCTGGCATGCATCGGGAGGCTGAACCGGATGTAAAACGGCTTTCGTGTTTTCCAAACTCCCCCCATCAGAGTATGATGGGGGGAGTTTTGTTTAAGGGGAGAGGTGAGGACGAATGCCTTCCACCCGGCTGGTGATGCCGCACGGACGCAAGCGCCACACGCGCATCCTGCGTTCGCTGCGGGCGGTGGCGCGGGATAGCGGTGCGCTGCTGCGCGAGTTCCACTGGCCGATTCTGCTGTTCGCGCTGGTGGTGTTTGGCGGCGGGTGGCTGTACGGCGAGCTGCTGGCAGCGGCGGGTTACGAGCGTCCGCCGTATGTCGAACTGCCGTATTACGTGCTGCGAATGATGGTGTTCGAGCCGCCCACCAGCGAAACCCCCTCTCAAATCTACCTCATCCTGTTCTGGTACATCACGCCGCTGGTGGCGATTTTCATCATCGGGCGCGGGGCGGCGGATTTCATCCGGTTGTTCTTTGACCGTTCCGAACGCCGGAGTGCATGGGAGGAAGCTGTGGCCTCGACTTACCGCGATCATGTCATCATTCTGGGCATCGGTCATGTGGGGATGCGGGTGGCACGCACGCTCTCCGCGATGGGCTTCGAGGTGGTGGCGATTGACCAGAAGCTGAAACCGGACATCGAAACCGAACTGACCGATCTGGGCATCCCGATGATTATGATGGACGGGCGCAATCCGCTGGCGCTGGAGAAGGCCGGACTGAAACAGGCGCAGGCGTTCGTGGCCTGCACTGCCAGCGACCAGACCAATCTGGAAGTGATTATGCGCGTGCGCGATATGAACCCGGATGTCCGCATCGTCGCTCGCATGTGGGACGCGCAATTCTCCAAGCAACTGAAGCAGTTCATGGGCGTGACGGCGGTATTGAGCGCCTCCGATCTGGCTGCGCCGATGTTCGCAGGGTCGGCGGTGGGCGTGGAACTGACGCAGACCATGCAGATTCATGGCGTGGACTACAGCATGATCCGGGTGCGCGTGGAAACGGGCGCGTTTCTGGATGGCGGCACAGTGGGCGAGCTTCAGCAGGATAACGACATGGACATTGTGTTGCTGGAACGGGATGGTAATGTGGAAGTGCAGCCCGCGAACAACATTGTGGTGCATGGGGGCGATACGCTGGTGTTCTTCGCACGGCATGACCGCGTGATTGACATCGCCAACCGCAACCGCAAAGCGTTGCGCCGCGCTTGATTATTCGTCGGGGGCTTCGGCCTCGTTAGGGTCAATCGGCATCCACGCCAGTGTTTGCGTGTCGAATATTTCGTCGCTGGGGTTGAGCATGATGGGGAACGGCCATTTCTTGGTCAAGTCCCACGCGAACTTGCCGATCTTGTTCACGCTCTGCACATGCCCCGCCAGCACCGCCGGTTGCATGAACTCCACCGCACGCGGCAGACTGCTAAAGGCCAGCACCACCAACTCGTCATTCCCCTGCACCGCCGCCGCTTTCCACTGACGAACCTCGTCCGGTTTCATGCGCCATGCGGGTTTGAAGGGTTGCTGCTCGATGAGCAAATACACGAATCGCGCCGCACGCGGGGCAGTTTCGTGGCTGGCAACCTGTTTCACGCGGTCAAGAGTACGTGCTTCGGTGTGTGGTTTTTCGCCGCGCATGAGCGCACCGCTAGGGACGGGCACGGTCAACCCTGCTTCCACGAGGATGCGCGTGTAGCCGGCTTTTTCCAGCGTTTTGACCTGCGTTTTGCCGGGGCGGTCTTTGGGGTTGAAGATGATGAGCCGCCCACCGGGGCGCAGCGCCTCCAGTGCAGCGGCCAGCAGCGCCGCCTGTAGCGTTTCCCCCAGTGCTACCACCGCATCCGCGCTGTTGGCGGCCACCGTCCATGCTGCGGCGGCCTCCGGCGTGGCGATGACTTCGATGTCCGGGCGACGTTCCCACAGCAGGGCGCTGGCGCGTCCGCCTACATCAATCAGGCGCAAGGTTGCACCGCTGGGCGGGAGGTGGCGTATTAGCGCCTCAGCCCATTGCTGGTGCAGGGGGAGGGG
>CAIVEA010000471.1 GCA_903904765.1 uncultured Chloroflexota bacterium | reverse complement strand
TGCTGTATACCACCTGCAACCATTCGCCGGAACGGGCTGATGCGCTCAATGTCGTCTGGTATGGCACGAGCGTCAGCACGGCGCTGGTCGCGTTTGGTTCGGCGCGGAGGTTGAGGATGTGCGTGGTGGTCACGCGGCATTGGCTGAGTGCGCTGGTAGCGGGTGGTGCAGCTGCCCCCGGCACGAGGATGACCGTCCCCGCGTTCGGGATCAGGCCGCAGGTGAAGCCGCCCTGCGAGAAGGAGAGCAGGCTGATGGTGGTGCGCGGCTGACCGCTTGCATCGCGGAACAGCAGCGTCCCTGCGCCTTGCAAGCACACCTGCACCGCCACGCCCACCGTGACCGAACCGGAAGCATCAAATGTGTACACATCCGCCGCCAGTGTGAAGGGTTGATCGGTCACGCCCGCCTGTACAGGGTCGGTGAGGAGCGAATAGCACACGTTTAGGCCGTTGCCGCCATTCGGCAGGTAGATCGCCACCTCTGTTGAGGAAGCGAATCCGGTCAGGCTGCACAGCGCCGGTGCGGGGATGGGCGTGGGGGCGGGGTCTGTGGGCATTGCGGGCGGCACAGCGCCGTACTCGAATGCGCCGATGTCGCAGCTTGCGCCCGCATTTCGGATGAAACCGCGCTGGTCATCGGCGGGGCAGTTTGCCGCCAGCGCCGCATCAATCGCCGGACTGCCCGCCAGCAGCGGGACGGTCTGCGTGAAGCCCCCGTTCGCGCCCAGCGTGCCGAGTCCGATTGAGGCCACCTGCGTGACACCTGCCCCGCACGTATTGTCATCCGACAGGTTGTAAGCCGCACCGTTGCTGCTGATTGTTCCAGAACAGTTATCACCCTGTGTGCCTTTGCCGATCAGTGTGTTATTGAGTGTCACCGTCCCAGTGTAGTTATTGATAACGCCGCCGAAAGTTCCCGAATTGTCGGAGAACGTGCTATTGGTGACTGTCACCATTCCGCTGCCATTGTTGGTGATGGCGCTGCCGCGACCGGCTGTGTTGTTGGAAAAAGTGCTGTTGGTGATGGTCACTGTCCCGAAACTATTGATGTTGCCATTGGAAGCCGAATTGCCGGAGAGGGTGCTGTTGGCGAGTGTTATTGTCCCGCCGGAGCTGTTGAAAATAGCACTACCGTTTTGTGCTTTATTCTCGGATAACGTGCTGTGGGTGAGAGTTATTATCCCGCCCGTGTAGTTGAAGATGCCGCCGCCTTCACCACTGCCGACGGTTGAATTGTTAGAGAGAACACTGTAGGCGAGGGTTATTGTCCCGCCCGTGTAGTTGAAGATGCCGCCTCCCGTGACATTAGCCGAATTGCCAGAGAGGGTGCTGTGGGTGAGCGTCAGTGTCCCGCCCGTGTCGTTGTAGATGCCACCTCCCAACATTGTTTTGCTGCTGGAAAGTGTGCTATAGGTGAGTGTCAATGTTCCCGTGTTGTAGATGCCGCCACCCGAATCGCCAGATGAATTGTTGAAAAGGGTGCTGTGGGTGATCGTCGTTACCCCTGCGTTATAGATAGCGCCACCATTTCTGCCACCATAGCGAGCCAAATTGTTGGAAATGGTGCTGTGGGTGATCGTCAACGTCCCCGCGTTGAAGATGCCGCCGCCACCTTTACCACCTGCAAAAGAGCTGGTAGTGGAATTGCCGGAGAGCGTACTGCTGGTGAGCGTCAATGTTCCCGCGTTGTAGATGCCGCCGCCATCCATACTGCCGCTGCCGTTTAATAGCGGACACCCGCTATCGCAATTCCCCCCGGTCATGGTGAGGTTGTTGATCTTCACGTTCGCACCCGTGTCAATCGTGAAGATACGAATGTCGGTGCCGCCTTGAACCGTTGCGCTGTTGCCGTTGATCGTCAGGTTGCTGACAGTGATGGTCGGCAGGTTGCTGAGTAGTTGTATCGTGCCAGAGGCGGTGATTCTAATCGTATCGCCCGTCACCGCATTTGTGAGAGCCACCCTCAGCGAACCCGCGCCGGAGTCGTTGGTGTTGGTCACAGTGAGCGTGGCCGCCTGCACGGGGACAGCCCCCCACGCCAGCAACAGGCATAGAGCGAACAGGCTCAGCTTCAGGGTCAGGTGACGGGACATGACAGGCCTCGCTTCAGGGGTGTATCGCTAGATGGGCGGCTGAGTCGTATCCGTTGCGTGGAGGCTTAGGGACGCGGGGTGTGATGTGACTAGCAGATAATCTCTTTTATCTTTACTAGCTTAACATTGTTTGGGGGATGCGAAAATATAGAATGGATAACCATTAGCGCCGGATGCGGCGAATGAAGTCCACGCTTTGCAGGCGGCGTTCCAGCACGAACGTCAGGTAGCCCAGCATCAGGCGTTCGGTTTCGTCGTGCAGCGCGGGGGGGATGGTCAGGCTGCGGACGTGGCTGTACGGGCTGCGTTGCAAATGGCGCAGCAGTTTGAGCGCGTTTAGCGAGATTGGGACAGCCGAAGAACCGTCGTGCGCCCAGCCGGGGCTGACCACGCCGCCCAGCGCCGCGCTGAAGAATTGATCCTGCGGTAGCACTTCTTCGCGGCTGACCACGCACTCGTTCAGTTCGGGGCGGAAGCCGGCAGCATCCAGCAGGCGCATTTCGTAGTAGCGCACTGTCAGGCGCGGCTCGTCGTCGGGGGCGCACAGGCGGGTGAAAGTGTCGTCCAGCAGCGTGAACAGTTCGGCATAGTCGGAGTCTTCTTCGCCCGTGAAGCGGTCAGCCAGTTCTGCGGCATAGCTGGCATACGCGCCCCGCGTCAAATCCTCGCGCAGCAGCAAATAGGGGGCGACCAGTTCGGCCTGCGACACCACGCCCAGATCGCGCCCACGATGGATGAGCAGTTCGGCGCGGGTGAACAGTTCCACATGGCCGGTCTGATGGCTGGTGGGTTTGCGCGCCCCTTTTGCGATCACATCCAGTTTGCCGTGTTCGGGCGTGAGGATGGTCAGGGCGCGATCAGCCTCGCCAAAATCCCGCCGCTTCAGGATGAGGGCGGGGGTGCGGAAAGCGCGTTCGGGGCGCGGCATGTCAACGTGGCAGATGTTCCGGGCCGAAGCCCATCAGCAGCATGGCGTTTAGCGGTTGATCGGCGTGAATGTTGCCCTGCAAATCTGCCATGACCACGCGCAGGGTGGGCGCGAACTCGAACAGCATCTGACGGCACGTGCCGCAGGGCGAACCGCCGTTAGCCGTCACCACCACAATCAGATCAAACTCGCGGCGGCCTTCGCTGACGGCCTTCACCAGTGCGGTGCGTTCAGCGCAGATGGTGGCGGGATAGGCGGCGTTTTCCACGTTGCAGCCTGTGTAGACTGTGCCATCCAGCGCCCGCAGCGCCGCGCCCACCGCGTAGTGGGAATACGGGATATAAGCGCGTCCGGCAGTTTCAATCGCCAGTCGCAGCAGGGGAGCCAGTTCTGCATCGGTACTCATGGCACACATCCCTTTCCAGTAGCTGTAGACACAACACGGGAGATGGTATGACCCGATCCCCCGTGTGCTGGTTACTCGTAATTATAGCCTGTTCCGCGCCCCGCCGAAAGCGACGTACCTGCCTTACGGCAGGATGCCCAGTCCGGCGCTGTCTTCCATGAAGGCGTTCTGGCAGTCCACCACATCTTCATCCGGCGCGGGCTGAATCTTGGTGTAGCTGCCGTCGGTTTGCATCTCCCACGCGGAGTGATTGTCGCGCAGGTAAGTCGCCAGAATGCTCAACACCCGCTTTTGCAGGCCGGCATCCAGCACCGGGAACACCACTTCCACGCGGTTGTACAG
>CAIVEA010000470.1 GCA_903904765.1 uncultured Chloroflexota bacterium | reverse complement strand
TCGCGCAGCACTACCACCATATCCTGCGCCGCAAGCGGGTGCTGGAGGAGGACGGCTATCTGGAGCGCACCTATGGCGGGGCGGTGCTGCGGACGGCGGCCACCGCGCCCGAAGTGTCGTTTGACATTCGCCGCGAGTCCAACCGCCCGGAAAAAGAGGCCATCGGGCGGGCAGCGGCAGAGATGGTGCAGGAAGGCTACAGCATTTCGCTGGATGCCAGCACCACCGCCTATGCCATGACCCCCTACCTCAAGCGCCTGAACGATCTGACCGTCGTCACTTACAGCCTGATGGTGGCGCTGGCCTTTTTGGATGCGCCGCACGTCAACGTGATTATCCCCGGAGGCCGCCTGCGCCGCGATTCGGTGTCGGTGGTCGGGTCGCCTTCGCACTTGCCGGAGATCAACCTCAACATTGGCTTCTTCAGCGCACGCGGTCTGTCGCTGGATGTGGGCATGACCGAAGCCAACCCGGAACAGGCGGCCATCAAGCGCGGGTTAATCGCCCGCTGCCTGACGCGGGTCGCCATTCTGGATAGCAGCAAATGGGGGCAACTTGCGCCCTACACCTACGCGCACATCCAGGACTTCTCGCAGGTGTACACCTCCACCCGTGCGCCGGAAACAATGGTGAATGTCATCCAGAAGCTCGGCGTGAACGTTCACCTGCTGACGATGTGACGGGTTGCGGGGGTATTTGTCCCCATTTCGATGACCGATTCGCGCACATCGGGTAATATAACGGGCAGGATGCTGTAACAAAGGCATCCTGTTCGTTTATAGGATGGTTTGTGGAGGAGGCAAAGATGATGCAGAGGATGGGGAAGCAGGCTTTACTGGTCGCTGTGATCGCGCTGCTGCTCACGGTGCTGGCCTCGGCGGTGAGCGTGGCGCAGGACGCGCCCGCGCTGCCTGAGCCGGTGCAGTCCGGCATGGCTCCGGTCAACGATATTCAGATGTACTACGCCACCTATGGCGATCCGGCGAATCCGGCGCTGGTGCTGCTGCACGGCGGGCTGGGCAACGCGGATTACTTCGTCAACCAGATTCCGGCCTTCAGCGAAAACTATTACGTCATCGCCGCCGACAGTCGCGGACACGGGCGCTCCACCATGTCCGACCAGCAAATCGGCTACGCGCTGATGGCTTCGGACGTGCTGGCGCTGATGGACTATCTCAAGATTGATACCTTCAATCTGGTGGGCTGGAGCGACGGCGGCATCATCGGGCTGGACATCGCCATCAACCACCCCGAACGCCTGATTAAGCTGGTGGCCTATGCCGCCAACTACAACCCGTCCGGGCTGATGCCGGATGTGGGGACGAACGAACGCTTCAACCAGTATATCGAGATGGCGGCTGGCGATTATGCCCGCCTGTCGCCCAACCCCGACAACTTCGAGACGTTCCTCAACAACATCAGCAATATGTGGGCGACGGAACCCAACTACAGCCAAGACCAGATGAAGGCCATCCCGGTGCCAGTTCTGTTCATTGATGGGCTGGAAGAAGAAGCCATCAACCCGGCGCACGATCTGGAAATGGCGGCGCTCGTCCCGAACTCGACGCTCATTCTGATGAGTGGCATCGGCCATTTCGCCATGTGGGACAAGACCGAAGAATTTAACCACTACGTGCTGGACTACCTCGCCAGCTAACACTCCGAAGCAGAATGCATGGGGTGGGGGATATACGCCCTCGCCCCTTATTTTACTGCGCGTTCAAATGGGCGCGAACGGCGCGGCGTAAACGGGTTGCATCCACCCCCACCTGCGTGACCAACTCAATCCCTTCCGGCACAGCCGCCAGCGTGAGCAGCAGATGTTCCGTGCCGGTGTAGTGGCTGCCGGCGCGGGTGGCCTGTTCCAGCGATTGTCCCAGCACCCTTTCCAGCCCCACCAGAAACAGTTCGGAAGGCGTGGCCAGCAGCGCGGCCAGCGCCGCCTCATCCAATTGCGCCGTTCGCAGCAGAGTGGCGGTGGCGCTGCGTTCTTCCTGTGCCAGCGCCCACAACAGATGCCCCAAGCCCACAGTGGGATGATCGCGCTCCACCGCTTCTTGTTCGGCAGCGCCGATCACCCGCCGCGACAATTCCGAGAGGCGGGCGGTGCGTTTAGCAGCTTGCAAATCCGGTTCGCGGGGGGCGGTATCCAGCGCATGACGGGCGTGACGGCGTAGCTGGTCGGGGGAGAGCTTGAGCGTCCGCAGCAGCGCCGCAGCGCCGCCGATATTGGCGCGGGTGATGCCCAGCAGTAGGTGTTCCGTGCCGAGTGCGGTATCGCCATGATGGGCGGCTTCGTCGCCCGCGAAGGCCAGCGCCGCGTTCAAATCGCTGCTGTTGGGGATGTCCTCCGGCAGCACATCTAGCGGGGGATATAGCTGGTTGAGCGCGTTCCACACCGCTGCTTCGGACAGTCCCAGTTCGCCCAGCACCTGCTGTCCGGTGCTGCCGAGCGTCTGGAACACCCCACCCAGTAAATGACCGCTATCCATCGCGGGATGGCGCAGGGCGCGTGTCAGCGCGGTAGTATGTGCCAGCGCACGGCGGGCATTATGCGTATAGCGGCTGCTGCTGGGAATCAGGGGTTTCACGGGCAACCTTGACGGCAGCGCGTCATCTCCTACGATCGCTCTATGTATCAGTATAGTCCGTTCCAGCAAACGGGGGCAAATGGGATTTGCGGATCAAGTCAGCGCAGATGCAGATGAGGCGGCGGCTGGGGTATCTTGATTGACAACTGTTTTTACTTCATCTTCAGTCGGGACAGTTTTGGCTTGCTGTTCGCGCAGAATTTCATCCGGTGACATGCCCAACACTTCGCTGTCGTACAGGAACTCGGCGGCCACGCGCAGATGCTCGGCGCTGGCGGGCAGATTTTGCTCCATCCCGTGCGCCACAATCGCTTCGATGAAGTTGTCACGGCTGAGGAGATAGTCCAACTGCTGGTGCTTGCGCTTGGTCTGTATGGCCTGCTGGATTTCGGTTTCCAGTTCCTGCAATTCGGAAAGGGTAATCACGTTGGAATGAATGGCGTTTTTCAGCACTTTCATCATACTGCTGTGCATGGTTCACCGACCTCCCATTCCCTATCATAACGCATCCGGCAGATGAAGCAGATTCACCTGCCGGATGCTCTCTATTGTACGCCCTTTTTTTCTGCCCCGCGTTTACCCTTCGTAATACGAGTCCACTTTGGTTAGCGCGTGGTCAACAATGTCCAGACCTTCTTTGAGTTGCGCCTCGGTGATGACCAGCGGCGGGCAGTTGAAGATCATGTTCCAGCGGACGAAGGTACTCATGCCTTCTTCCTTGAGCGTCTTGTTGATGATCTGAAGTGGTTCGGTGAAGCCGCCCTGCCACGGTGACAACGGTTCGCGGGTATCGCGGTTCTTCACCAGTTCGATCACCTGATGCAGCCCTGCGCCGCGAATATCGCCCACCACCGGATGTTTTTCGGCCAGATCAACCAGCCCGCGCCGCAGGACTTTGCCCATATCGCGGGCGCGTTCGATCAGGTTTTCGTTGCGGTACACCTCGATGTTCGCCACACCAGCGGCCATCGCCAGCGGGTGCGCGCTGTAGGTCAGACCCATCGAGAGCATGTGGTCATTGAAGTAGGCCGCGATTTCCTCGCTCACAATCGCTGCCCCCAACGGCACATACCCGCTGGTCACGCCCTTAGCAATCGTCATGATGTCCGGTTGCACGTTCGGGTAATGATCTACGCCGAACCATTCGCCCGTGCGCCCAAAACCACTCATCACTTCGTCCACGATCAGCAGCATGTTGTAGCGGTCGCAGATTTCGCGCAGCCGATTCCAGTACACCGCCGACGGCTGAAGGATGCCACTCGTGCCGCTATAGCCTTCGATCAGGATGGCGGCCACCGACTTCGGGTCTTCCATCAGCACGATTTCTTCCACCATGTCCGCCATGATGGCATCGCCCTCTTCCTGCGTGCGCCCACGATAGACCGGGCTGCGGTAGGCGTAGGGGTCGGGCAGATGGATGATGTCCGGGATGCCGGGGCCATGCCCGTGACGGCGCGGGTCGCCGCCTGCGGTGGCTGCCCCGAAGGTCGCGCCGTGATACGAACGGTAGCGGGTGAGAATCTTGGTCTTGCCCGTGAACAGACGCGCCATCTTGATCGCGTTTTCAATCGCGTCCGTGCCGCCGTTGGTGAAGAAGGCTTTGCTCAGCTTGCCGGGGGTGACTTCCGCCAGCATTTCGCCCAGCCGACCACGCGCTTCGGTGGCGATGCTGGGGGTGGCATAGCTGATCTTGGCGACATGCTCTTGAATGGCCTTGATGACGTGCGGGTGGCTGTGTCCCACGTTCACATTGACCAGTTGCGACGACCAGTCAATATACCGCTTGCCTTCCGGGTCCCAGAAATACACGCCCTGCGCGTGATCCATGACGATGGGATTCCAAACGCCCTGCGCTGTCCAACTGGTGAGGGTGTAGTCTTTGTTGCTTTTAATGATGTCGGGGGTCGCTGTCATTTTGAATGTACTCCTAAAAGCGAAGGGCGGGAAAAGGTCACGCCTTCTGTCTCTTTCAGATGAATATGCCGCAGCACGAAAATTGTATCCCTCGAATGATGAAGTCGCAAGCAAGGTGGTTCAGCCGCGCTTGCCGCCCGTCGTGCGCGGGGCTAGAATGACCGCCTATGAAGAAACCAATTATCACCTCCACCGATCATCTGACCCGCGTCCCCCGCGCCCTATGGCTGCTGCTGGCGCTGGGGCTGGCGCTGCGCCTCGTTTACGGGTTGGCGCAAAATCACACCGCTGTGTACGCGCAAACGGGCGGAGATAGCTGGTGGTATCTGGAATATGGTCGCCTGCTCGTCACCAGCCACGAACCGGGGCCGCCGCCCTCCGGGCCGCTGTACCTGCTGTTCGTCGGCCTACCGCAGCACCTCCTCGCCCCCGGCGCGGCGGTGATGGCGGTGCGCGTGGTGCAGGCGCTGCTCTCCACCGCCACCGCCTATTTCGGCTATCGGCTGGCGCGGAAAATCAGCGGCAGCCAGCGTGCCGGTTGGATTGCGGCGCTGGTGCTGGTACTGTCGCCCGTGTTTATCCTCGAAAGCGCCCAGATCGTCACCGAAACGCTCTATCTGTTCCTGCTGGTCGCCGCGCTGTGGGTATATATTCGCCTCATCCCCACCCCGCGCCGCCCCGGTGAGGACGCGATGGATTTGCCCGTTATGGAGCGCACCACCTGGATGCTGGCGCTGGCGGGGCTGCTGCTGGGACTGGCGACGCTCACGCGGGCGGTGCTGCTGGCCTTCCCGTTGGGGCTGGCGCTGCACCTCGTCATGGTTTACGGCTGGCGCGGTGGACTGAAACGGGCGCTGGTGCTGCTGGTGGTGTATGCCATCACGGTCAGCACATGGACGGTGTACATGCGCGCCCGCTGGAATCTGTGGGTGGTGGGGGCGCAGGGTTTCTCCGCCTTCCTGTATCTGGGCGCGACGGACTGGCAAGGGCCGCAACAGGTGGATAACAGTCTGGCGCAGGACGCGGGCGGGCAATTCTCCACTGAGCCGGACGAGCAGCAACAGCTTTACCAGTCGGCGGCGGCGCAGATCATCCTGAAGGACTTGGGCGGCTGGCTATCACGGCGCGGGAGCGAACTGGCGGGGGCATTCTTGCAACCGCATGGCGTGACCTTCTTCCCCGGCGAAAGCCTGCGCGATCTGGCGCTGGGCTGGCTGAACGGAGATCGCAGTTACGATGGCTTCGTGCGGCTGGTGCGTGGCGATTATTTCATCCCCAAGCTGGTGATTTACGTGCTGCACTACATCAGCATCCTGCTGGGGCTGGTGGGAATCGTGCGGACACGCGGGCGCTGGCGGCTGACGCTGCCCCTCATCGGTCTGCTGGTCTACACGCTGCTGATTCACTTCGCGCTGGATGCCATCCCGCGCTACCTGTTCCCACTGTCGTTCGTGTGGTGGGTGTTCGCGGCGGCGGCGCTGGCACGGCGCTACTCTGCCGACGATCTACCTATCGAACCGCCCACCCATACCTATCACGTATAAACAGCACCCGTCTGAATGCATGAATCACAGGGGGAATCCATGTTCAAACGTCCGCAGGGGATGACCGCTTTCACGCTGGTGTGGGCGGGTCAACTGGTTTCGCTGCTGGGGACGAGCATGACCCAGTTTGCGCTCACCATCTGGTCGTGGAAGTTCGTGACCGAAATACAGCCTGTTGGTGATCCGGCGACGGCGATGGCGCTGGTGGCGCTGTTCAATATGGCTCCGCTGATCTTCTTTAGCCCGATTGCCGGGGCGCTGGTAGACCGCTGGAATCGCAAGACGATCATGATTGTCGCCGACAGCGGGATTGCCCTGGCGACGCTCGCGCTGATGCTGG
>CAIVEA010000469.1 GCA_903904765.1 uncultured Chloroflexota bacterium | reverse complement strand
TTCTGGAAGTCCGTCCACGCGCCCACCCACGCGCCCGTGATCGAATGGGCATCAGTGCGGATGTTCTCCATCAGCCACTTTTGCGCCAGTATTTGCGTCCGCAGCATCGTTTCAGGGTCGGCGTAGTAATCCTTGAAGCGCACGCCCACCTGCGGCACCAGCAGACGGTGTGCAATCGCCGGAATCACGGGGACGCGATCGGGTGTTTCAAACCGCTTGGCCTTTTCCACCCGTTCCCGACGCGCTTGAATTTCCTCAAACGGGACCGCTATCTCGATGACCTCAGGCTTATGAATAAGCACAGCGTTTTGCCTCATCTGCAAAGGCCTTGAACAGCTCAAGGTCAGCTTCAAAAAAGTGATCGGATGGGCTGAGGATATAGCCGCCGTTCGTGCCGGCTTCTTCAAAGCAGCGGCGCACTTCGGCGCGGGTCTGTTCCGGCGTACATCCCACGAAATAGTGGAACTGGTCGAAGCCGCCGATCATGCACACCTGATCGCCAATACGCTGTTTCGCCTCCGCCAGCCGCACATCGCCGCCCATATCGGCGGGCGTGAAGGTTTCCATCGCGTCCGGCTTCATAGCGGCGATTCGTTCCAGTAGCGGCATCATCCCGCCGCAGGTGTGGTACACAATTCGCTGCCCCACCTGATGCGCTAGATCAATCAACTCCGCATCATAGGGTGCGACAAATTGATCGAAGATTTTGGGCGAGATCACGGTGGAAGAAGCCGCGCCACCGCCCAGTTCCAGCACATCATAACGAGCACCCTTCAACGACTGGATGAAGGTCTTTTTGCGTGCCTGCAAGATCAAAATCAGTTCGCGCACCCATTCCGGGTCATCATACGTTTCCAGAATCAGGCGCTCCGTTCCCACCAGTTCCACCGCGTCCTGCCAGCATCCCGGCTGCCCGTAGATGTCGAAATAGCAGATGTGACCGCGTATCAAGCCGCGCTCCCCGAAGGCCTCCGCTGTTTTGTTGACCGCCTCCACATCAATCTTGGGATGCGTGACGAAATCCGCGATCAGGTCAATATCGCGCTTGTCTTTGATGAGATGCTCCACCACCCAATCGGTATGCTCGTTGCCTTGCAACACCATCGAGAGCGTGCCTCTGGGGGTCACGAAGCGGTAGCGGGTGGTGCGGTATTCCGGGTCGGGCACATCTTCCTGCTCGATGCGCCAGTTATCCGACACTACCCGATGCGTATGGTCAAGGGGATGCACCGAAGTCTGATTCGGGTCGAAGTATTCGCCTTTGCTGGTGTCCGGCTTGTAAGGCACAGTCCACGTCCACGCATCCAGCCCGAAATGGTCGAAGAACTGCGGGTAAGGCATCTCGTTCAGATATTTACGCAGGAACGAGAGCATGACGTGATGCGTCGTCACAGGCAGGTGATCCGGTACGGCGCTGCGGGTCAATGCGGCGAGCATTCGCTGGCGAGAGGTCATACTGGACATAATGGACTATACCTTTAACTTGATTTACAGCAAATTATATATACATTTAGACCGGACAGAAAGAGACCGGGACTGACCATCCTCACAGGAATACCATGACAAAACTCGGCATTGGCGTACTCGGCTTGCAAGAAGGCCGCACCCTGCTCAAAGCGATTAGCCATCCCATCCCCCCGCCAGTGGGTGCAGCCACTGAAGTCACCTACCGCGCCCCGCATTTGGCGGCGGTGGCGGGTTGCGATCTGAACGCCGAGCAAATCACGCGCGCCCGCGTTGATTGTCCAGACGTGTTCTACACCACCGATTACGACGAGATGCTCCGGCGAACCGATGTGGACATCGTGGCAATCTACACGCCCGACCAGTACCACTGCGACCACATCCTGCGGGCATTCGCGGCGGGCAAGCACGTCATCTGTACCAAACCCATCGTGAACACGCTGGCTGACGCGCAGCGCCTGTATCAGGCCGCGCAGCACACCGGATGCCAGCTGATGGTCGGGCAGAGTACGCGCTTCTTCGAGTCGTTCCAGCGCCAGCGCAAAGACTATGACAACGGGCGCTTCGGGCAGATCGAGTTTGTGGATGCCCACTACACACATCGCATGGATTGGTACTACGACAAGAGCGCGTGGGCAGCCACCGCCACCGACTGGGTATTCCTCGGCCTCAGCCACCCGATTGATCTGGTCTGCTGGTATCTGGGGGACATCCGCGAGGTGTACGCCACCGGCGCACATTCGCAACTAGCGCGGCAGTACAACGTGCGTTCGCCCGATGTCGTTTCCATCAATTTCGTGGCCGTCAGCGGGCAGACCGGACGCGCTTTCGGTCACTACGGCTTGCACGAACTGCCATCGGCGCGTAACGCGATTGAACTGATGCTCTACGGTTCGCAGGGGAGCAGTCTGGCGCAATACCACGACATGCGCTACCGATACACCACACCGGACGGCACAGAAGTGCAAGAGGATATGCTGTATCAGAAGCGCGGCTACTACTTCAACAACGAAGTACACGGGATGCACTACGGCGAATTTGCCAACTACGCCGAGCATTTCGCCAGTGCGTTGCTCCACCACACTGCCCACAGCCCCGCCCTGACGGACGGGCTGAAGATTTTCGCTGTGATGGAAGCCGCGCACCGTTCGATGCAAACCCGTCAGCCCGTCGCGGTAGCGCCGATTCTGGCGGAGATCGGCCTCGCGTAAGGCCGCCTTAGACCCACCCGGAGCGTTCAGTGGCGTGTCCGAGCGTGTCGGTCTGCACCACGTCTGCGCCGTTACCGCTGAACTGATTCGCGCCCACCTCGATCTGCGGTTGCTCGATCAGCAGCACCGCCTGTTGCAGGTTGGCCTCGAAGGTATTGTCCGTCAACCGCGATTGCCGCACGCGGTGGAAACGCGCCCCGGTCAGGTTGTTGCGGAGCGTGTTCCGGCTCAAATTCAGGTCGTAGCTCACCTTGTCGGCGGCGATTTCCGGCCCCGTATAGGCGTTGAAGCCGATGCGGTTTTGCTCAATCGTGTTGTCCTCAATCGTATAGTGGTACGAAACCGCCCACTCCGGCCAGTGATCGAGCGTCGAACCGCCCCGCGTGAACAGGCGTATCCCTTCGCGGTTGTTCAAAATCTGGTTGCGCCGGATGACAAACCCGTGTCCATGTTCAATCGCAATCCCCACCATCCGGCAGGAATCCACGATGTTATCCTCCATCACATTGTCCCACGAGTAACCCATCCAGAAGCCGTAGTTAGAACAACTGCAATCGTTCCGGCGGAAGATGTTCCCCCGCGAGAAAGTGGACTCAATCGCGTTGTTCGGACTTAGGCGGCAGTCATTGTCCTCGAACAGGTTATCATCACAGGTGGTCTTGCCGCCCTTGTGGTTGTAGCCTGCCACGAAGATGCCGTCGCCACCGCACAGGCAGCTATTCCGCAAGAACTGGTTGCGACACGAACTCTCCACCAGCACAATCGCGGCGGCATCGGCCTCCACACGAACTGACCCATTTTCGGGGCGGCGGTAGACGCGGTTGCAAAAGTCCAGCCGATTATCCTGAATCACGTTCTCGCACGAACCACTTAGATACACACCCCACCCGCTGTTGAACGAGGCGTTGTTGTTCTGCACAGTCATCTGTGAACAGCCGTACAGCAGGATGCCGTTCATCTGGTGCTGCATATCGCAATCTAGCACGCTGCCGCCCACCACATTATTCAGCAGAATCGCGGCGCTGTAGACCTGCTCAATCGGATGCCACAGGTACAGGAAAGTATCAATTCCCTCGATCTCGGCAGAATCCCGCACCCGCACTTGCTCGATATGCACATTCCGACAGTTGTCGAAGCGCAGTCCGTGATACGAGCCGGAGAGCGCCAGATTGCGAATGGTCACATCTGCCCGATTCTCGCCGTAAATCCCCACCCCCTCACGGCTCTGCCTGACCAGCAGCGCCCCGTTACCGTCCACCGTCACGCCGTCCGCGCCGATCCGAATCCCGTCGCGCAGCGCATACACACCGGGCGCAAAGCGCGTATCCTCGGTGATGACCATCCCATCCTGCGGAATCACGTTGTCCTTCATAAGTCCCTGTTTCCTATCTGTAAGTCACGTTCAAGCGGGCAGCGGCTACAGCGGGCGTTTCGACCTGCAACACCCCGTCCGCACCGACTGTCCATTGTATCGGCACCACCTCACCCCTCACCTGAAGGGCAACAGCCGTCACCGACTGCATCCCGATCAACCGCAGCAGGTATTTTCGCACTGTGCCGCCGTGCCAGTCCAAGCGCAATACCCCGTCCTGAATCGCCCCCTCAAAGATGGTTGTGCCTTCGTCCTCGTCCAGACGGTAGGCCATGCGTGAACCGGCATACACATCCAGCAGTAACGGGTCAATCCGCCCCGCCGGAATGCGCTGGGCGGCCTCCATACGGGGAATGATCGCCCCGCGCCGCACGAACAGCGGCAGCCGATCTAGCGGCGCATGGACGGTGATATGGGCATTGCCGGCATACACCTGATGCGTCCAGTAATCCACCCACTCGCCCTCCGGCAGATACACGCGGCGCTGATCGCCCTCATCGTAAATCGGTGCGACCAGCAGCGCCCCGCCCAGCATATACTCAAGGTCTTGAGCGTAGGTGTTCGGGTCATCCGGGAACATCAGCGGCAGCGCCCGTATCACGGGCAGTCCGCTACGACTGGCCTCGTAAGCGGCGCTGTACAGATACGGGAACAAGCTGTAGCGCAGTTCCGTATAGGCGCGAACGATGCGAACGACTTCTTCCCCGAAGTACCACGGTTCACGCGGGCTGTCGCCGTGCATGCGGCTGTGCGAGCATAGCAACCCGAACTGCGCCCAGCGCACATACAGCCGCGCCGAAGGCATCCCCCGGAATGCACCGATGTCGTGACTCCAGAACGGAATCCCCGACAGGCCAGCCGAGAGGCCGCCGCGAATCGTGCAGGCCAAGCTGTCGAAATCCGCCGCCGGATCACCCGACCAGCACACTGGATAACGCTGGTTGCCCGCCGTGCCGGAACGCGCCCACACCACGCCGTAGCCCAATTCTTCCTGCGTCACCTCGTACACGCAGCGGTTGTACAGCAGCGGGTACAGATTGTGCATGGTTTCGCCCGTCTGCCCGTTGCTAAAGACCGCATCACGCGGCACATCCTCCCCGAAATCGGTTTTGAACACCGCAACACCCATCCGCAGCACCGGACGGTGCAAATCCTGAAACCACTGGTAGGCATGTGGATTCGTCAAATCAATAATCGCCACCCGCGCATTCCACGAGGTATCCGGCGTGGCAATTCGTATCACTCCGTCCGGGCGCGGCGCAAGCGATAGCCCATAGTCAATCACATATACATCGCCATCAGGTCGTTTCAGGAAATAACCGCGCTCTTTGCCGAGTTCAAACAGATCGCTCTCCACCGAGATGTAGGGATGCTCCCACAACGAAACCCGTAGTCCTTTACGGGTCAACTCCGCAATCAGGCCTTCCACATCGGGATAGGCTTCCCGATCCCAGCGGAAGTCGCAGTACGTCCGCCATTTCATCCACCATGTATCCACATGAATGACATCCACCGGAAGCTGATGTGCCTCTGCGCCCGCCACCAACCGTTCCAGCGTCGCTTGATCGCGGTACGCACCGGTAGAGGACAGCCACAGGCCGAACGTCCACTTGGGCGGCACGGGCGCATGTCCGGTCAAATGAGCGTACTGCTCCAGTATTTCCGCGAACGACGGCGCGACGATCACATAAGCATCCAGCGCGTTGGTCTCGGCGGTGATGGTGTACGACTGGCACGACGACACCCCCAAATCCCACGTCACCCGCGCCCCCGTATCCAGCAGCAGACCGTAGCCCCGACTGCTCATCAGGAACGGGATGTTCTTATGCGAGCGTTCGCTGGTCGAGCCGAAGGCATCCTGCGTCCATGTGACGATTCGCTGCCCGACCTTATCCAGCGGCGTGAACTTCTCTCCCAGTCCGAACAAATGCTCATCCGGGCGCAAGTGAAACGACTCGCTGACCAGATTCACGCCGTCGGCTGTCGCAGCATAGCCCAGCGGCAGCACGAATGGCTGCCCCAACCCGTCCACATCTGACGGATTTTCGCGCAGTACATCAGCCCCGTTCGCGTCATACAGCTGCAACCGCCACGAGTCGGTCTGGATAGACAAGCGCAGGCCGCCCGCGCTGACCAGCAACTGCCCGTTCAACGACTCCACCTGTAACGGGAGGTTGCGCTCAGGCCGCCCGATCACAATCGGCGTGGCGAACGGTTGCGATTCCAGCGGGCGGAACAAAATATGCCAGATGTGCGGCGTGAGCGCCTCCACCAGCAGATGTGCGCGATGATCGTAGGCCGTCCGGCACACGATCTTGAGCGCATCCTCAACCACTTCCCATGATTCAATGCCTGTCACCCAGTCGAAACCGGGCGGCGCTTGATGCGGTATTTTATCCATACGGGACGGACTCGACTTTCTCCCGTCAGGTGTTCAGCACCCGACGAACACGCTCTGCACCCCATAAACACACATTCCACAGATCAGCCACCGGCA
The DNA here is from genome assembly GCA_903904765.1 of uncultured Chloroflexota bacterium. The sequence goes on along the minus strand of CAIVEA010000469.1, from coordinate 9,883 downwards.
CATGGGTATGCGGCAGCGTGTGGAGATAATTCGGCGGGCCGTATTCCGGCGTGAAGGTCAATACGTCGGCGTTGGCGTTCGCTTGAAGATGGCGAATGCGCTGCCACTGTGTCTCGTGCCATGCCAGTTGCCCGGCATACTCCGGCGCGGACGGGTCGGGAACTTGCGGGCCTTCCTCATAGCCCACCCGCCCGTGTATATGCACAGCGCGGCTGTTCGCCAGTTCAAGCGCATTCGCTTCGTCCAGCGGCAGGCGTTCGCACACGTTCACCCAATGGCTGTAGTCCGCCGTGATATGCAAATCGGGGAACTGCCGCAGATAATCGGCTGTCGCCCAAGGGGTGAACAGGATGCGTCCCCGGTGTGTCTCATGACCGACGGGCACGCTCAACTTCGCCTCCACGCGCAGCGACTCCTCGAAGAACGCGCAGGCCTCATCGCGGGTCATGTTGTCGCGCCCGCTGTGCAAATTCACCCGTACTGGCTCAAATTCAGCCAGACCGGAGAGCTTGGGCGCTAGTTCTTCTTTGGAGGTGATTAACGCGCCCACGATCATTTTCAGGTGGTGGCGCTCCGCCAGCTTCATGATGACCGAACGCTCAATTGTCCACTGCTCCGGCCAGAACTCGAAGCCATCGTAACCCGCCGCCGCCACCCGTTCAATCTGCTCCTCAAACGCGCCCGTCATGCCCCACAAGGCGCGAAAGACCAGTAATTTCATGTCTATTTCTCCAGCGTTAAATCCGAATAAGCCAGCACACTGCACAGCAAACGATAGCCGTCCGCCATCTCTGCCGCGTCAATATTCAACTCGTCCGCATAGTCGGGGTCATGCTCTGCCGAACCCGACAGCACGCGGGTCAGACAGGAACGGCATGTCCCGCTGCGGCAGCTAAACGACAGCACAATTCCGGCGTTCTCCGCCGCTTCCAGAACTGTTTCCCCCTTCTGGACGCTGAACTGCGCCCCGGATTTCGCCAAGTGGACACGATAGCTCACGATTGCAACGCTTTCAGCGCATCCTCATCGGCTACGACAGGTGCCCACTCAATCTGCAACCCATCATCGGGGATGTCGCGCAGCATACCCGCGATCACGGTGTACAAGCGGTCAAAATAGGGCGCGAGTTGGGCTTCGGGGCGGTCTTTATTCGCCAGCACAAAGCGGGCGACTACACCCCGCGCATCATCTGTCAGTCGCTTCACTTCCTCCTTGCCCGCGTTGTCATCCCCCAGCAAGCGCCGCAACCATGTGTATCCGTAGTTCACATGAATCGCCTCGTCCGCCCAGTCAAAATCCATATCCTGTGCGCTGCCATCGTCCTGTGCGGATTCCAGAATTTTCAACTCGATCTGCTTCGTCCCCGCCCGCAGCAAACCTTCTTCGTAGAAGTGCAGCAGCGCCAACCGCTGAATCGGTTCCATTGGCCCCATCGCGTTATAGGTAGCGTTCGCAAACGGGATCAGGTCGGGAATATCCAGCCCCCATCCCTGCAAAGCGCGATAGCCCATCATGCTATGCCGCGCCTCATCCCACGACCAGCGTGCCATATCGAGATAGAAATCCCATGGTTGCTCGTCCAAATCCCAGATGCCAGCGGCCACCACTTCCGCCGCCCAGATTTCGTTGAAATGGCTGATGGCAGACCACACCTGCATCGCCACGCGCTTATCGAGCGTCTCGAACCGCTGCCACGCTTTGCGCCCCTCGACATCATATTTGTTCTCGTGGGGCAGATGAAACAGCGCAGGCCGCCAACGCGCATCGCGTTTGACCTGCCGCCCCACCGCATAGGCCGGACGATTCGCGCACGGGTGTTGATCGGGCGCATCCCCGTGTTCGGTCTGGTTGGCGATGCCGCCAATGCTCTGCACCCGCAGGCGCAAGTATTCCTGCCACGCCTGAGTGGTCGCCAGTTGCACATTCACCAGACCGAGGACACCCCGCATACGGGCGATTTGCGCCTCTTTGTCGTAGATGATGTGGCGCAACACATGAACCGTCGGCGCATCATCCACCGGATCGGTCATCTCCAGATACGTCCGGTAAGCCTTCAGCAGCGCAGGCAGCAAAACTTCATAGATGCCGCCCACAAACGCTTCGTACCCGTCAGCTTTGGCACATTCCGCCAGCAGCGCCAACACTTCCGGGTCGTACTTCTTATCCACATCGCGGCGGGGATAGCGCAATTCCAGAATCCGCGTCCGCAGCGCATCGGCATGCTGCGCCGCTTCCCACATATCCTGCGCCAACTGACTTTTGATCTCCCACTGGCTGGTATCCACAAACCACGCTGCCAGCAACCGCATCAACTGCCGTTCCGCCACATAGCAACGTTTCAAATAGGTGGAGGCCTGATCTACACGAGCTTCCGAATGCGTAGTACGCGAAGAAGGCAACACTTTGACCATCAGAATAATCCCCTTTTACCCCATCACAACCCAAAAGGACTATACATGTATTTTATGTTGTTCAGAACTGAGTGTATTCTGCCCCGGAAACCATGTCAAGCAGGTCTGTGCTGAGCAGAGAACTTGACACTCTGGACAATCAACTCTACACTCTATCATGTACATACAAGATGTAGTCAATGTTACAGACAAGCGTCTAGCATAAACGGAGGTTCAGCCTACACCCCAATAAACCAAATCAGGTTTCACCGCTCGCTCGACTCACTCTATTCAGAAGGGAACGTATTCATGTCTCGCAAGTTGTTGATTTTCGTTTTTGCAATACTGGTTTTGGCTCCTGCCGTTATGGTTGTGCAGGCGCAAGATTGCCCGAATGGCGTGGTCACACTCCGCGTGGATGACTGGTCAAGCGGCGATCGCGTTGAATACATGAATCAGGTCATTGATGCATTCAAAGCCGAGAACCCCTGCATTGATGTGGTGCTGGAACCGAACATCGGTGACGACCAGAACACCAAGCGCCTGACATGGCTTTCGGCTGGCACCAGCCCTGACCTGATGGCCTACCCGCCGGAATGGGCGGCGCTGTATATGGAATCCAGCAACGAAACCGCGTACATTGATCTGACCGACTATGCCAGTGGCGAAGATGGCATCACGGTTGGCACCGATGTCTACGAAGGCATCTACGAACAGGGCAAGTACAACGGCAAGCTGGTCGCGCTGCCGAAGGACTACAGCACCAGCTCGTTCTACATCAACACCGCCCTGTTTGAAGCCGCTGGTATCCCCGTTCCTCAAGAAGGTTGGACGTGGGACGACGCGCTGAATATCGCCCTCCAGTTGACTCTGGATGCGAACGGCAACAATGCCTCCAGCCCGGACTTCGATCCGAACAACGTCGTGCAGTGGGGCATTGACATCGTGAATGATGGTTGGTGGCGTGCCATGCAGAGCTATCTGCAAGCGTGGGGTACGGAAACCATTAGCGAAGACGGCACCACCACCACCGGCATTCTGAACAGCGATGCCGCTGTGACGGCGCTGGAATGGTACCGCGATCTGGTCTTCAAGCACCACGTTGCTCCTTCGGGTACGGTCATCGGTGGCGTGACCACTGGCATGACCGGCCGCGTCCAGATGTTCTTGGACGGCAAGGTTGCGATGGGTGTCACCTTCCATGGCCCGTGGTGGCAGGATGTGATGAACTCCACCCCGAACCTGAAGTGGACGGTTGCTCCGGTTCCGGCTGGCCCCGGTGGGCATAAGAGCGTTCTGATGTGGATGGGCTGGGGCGTTTCTGGTCAGAGCCAGCACCCCGCCGAGGCGTGGAAGCTGCTCAAGTGGCTCACCACCGAACCCGGTCAGCGCGTGTTCGCCCTGAAGGCGCTCAGCGGCAACCCGGTTGTCTCTCAGGAAATGCAGCGCGAAAATGACCCGTACTGGGGCGTGTACGTCAGCGAGACGAAGTACCTCGGCCCGTTGGAAGAACTACGTACCCCGTACTACAGCACCTGCGTAGCCACTCCCGCCGGCGACATGATGAAGCGCCTGATGGCCGATGGCGGCGATGCGCTGGATGTCCGCGCCGAACTGGATGCGCTGGTAGCCGATGCCGACAAGTGCTTGGCTGAAGGCGGCAAGTCGTAAGCTGCCGGATCGCAAAGCATTATACCGGGGAGTCAAGCACTCTCCGGTGCCGGTGATCTATACTTGCTGTGGTTGATGAAACAGGCGAGGGCGTAACGCAGCTTTTCAAGGGCGTTACGCCTTCCGCATTATTGGGGAAACATCCATGTCCATGCTGCTGCGAAAATTAAACCTCACATCCCCGCTGGCACGCCGGGAAGCACTCTCGTTTTATCTTCTTATTTCCCCGTGGCTGATCGGTTTTCTGGTCTTTCTAGCCTATCCCATGCTGCGTTCGCTGTACCTGTCGTTCACTTCGTACAATCTGCTGTCGCCGCCGGAATGGGTGGGGCTGCGGAACTTCGAGCGCATCCTGTCGGACGCAGATTTCTGGCAATCGCTTAAAGTCACCCTGCTGTACGCGCTGGGCAGCGTCCCCGGCGGCACGCTCATCGCGCTGGCGCTGGCGATGGTGCTGGCGCAAAAGCTGCGCGGTGTGAACATCTGGCGCACCATATTCTTTCTGCCGTCCATCCTCAGCAGCATCGCCGTCGCCGTGCTGTGGTCGTTCATCTTTCGTCCGAAAGATGGGTTGCTCAATATGGTTCTGGGGTGGGTCGGCATTCAGGGGCCGGACTGGTTGCTCAGCGAACAATGGGCGCTCCCCGCCATGATTATCATGAGCTGGTGGAGCGTGGGCGGGCAGATCGTGATCTACCTCGCCGGCATCAAGGGGATACCCGAAGTGCTGTACGAAGCTGCCGAAATTGATGGCGCGACTAGCTGGGCGAAATTCCGCTTCGTCACCATCCCCATGCTCAGCCCCACCATTTTCTTCAACGTAGTACTCGCCATCATCGGCGCTTTGCAGGTGTTCGATGTTGGCTTTGTCCTCACACGGGGCGGCCCCAACAACGCCACCCTGTTCTACATGCTCAACCTGTATCAACGTGCTTTCCAGATGACGCAGATGGGCTATGCCTCCGCGCTAGCGTGGATTCTATTCATCATCATCATGGGCATCACGCTGCTCGTCATCCGTTCCTCCGCCGCATGGGTCTATTACGAATCGGAAGTACGGTAACTCATGGATGTTTCACCGCGTTCCAGCACCGCCACCCTCAGCCGGTGGCAAATCTTCCGCACCTCCAAAACGTGGCAGAACACGCTGCGTTATGCGGTCAGCTATTTCATCCTGCTGCTCGGTTCGGCCTTCATGCTGTTCCCGATGCTGTGGATGATCTCCTCCAGTTTCAAACCAAACTGGCAAATTTTCACACAGCCGCCCATCTGGATTCCCCAACATTGGGAGGATGTTCGTGCCGGACAGACCAACAAGCTCATGAGTTTGTGGCAAGTCACCGTCAACGACCAAACCAAGAAGGTCATCCAGATCGGTCTGCGCCGCTATACCACCGTGATTAACGCGGCTCTGCTGCAAAACCTCCAGAACGCACCCGCCGCCGAAGTCAGCGCCGCCACCGCCACCACGCTGGACGGGCAAACACTGAACATTCGCCAATGGGCGCACGACGGGCAGATACAACAGGTGGTCGCGCTGGCGAAGGGTGAGAACGATACGCTGGTGGTCGTAGATGTGAACGATTTGAAAGGCGCAACACTCCGGCTACCGCTGGATGTGGTCAACAGTGGCAAAAATGTCAGCCTCGAAATCGGTCAAACTGCGTTTCGCGGGCGCGAAATCAGCGTCGAAGGCAATCTGATACAGGCAATCGCCATCGGTCCGGAGTCGCAACTTCAGGTGGTTGGCACGGCAGATATCGTGGCTTCGACCCAGTTGGCAACGCCGGAAAGCCTGACGGATGCGGGATTCTCCCCCGTAGGCGAGACCGAACTCCCACTGGTGACAATTGCCGATCAGGAAGGCCAATACGTTGTCATCGCTCAAGAAACATGGCAACCTGTCATCAACGAGGACGAGTTCCACGCCAACGTCATGATTGTGCCGCGCTCGCAGATGACCGAACCACAGCCGATGACGGTCAACGGAATTATCGTTCAGGGTTCTACCTATACGCCAGAGAACGGCACGCCCTATCCGGTAGCCATCCTCATCAGTGGCAACGTGCAGAGCGCGGTGATCGCAGTAGACAAAGCCACCACGCTGCATCTTGCCCACCTCGGTGGCTTGACCAGCGCACGCGGCAGCCAGATCAACCGCATCCCCTTCCGCGTGCAGGACGAATACAACGACGGCGTTTCGGTGCGTTCGGTGGCACTGGTGGGTGACCCCCGCGAGATGGCACAGGTCGTTCCGGTGTCGGCGGTCAGCGACGCATTCGATGTCAGCCCCGACCAGCTACAACGGGCGATGTACCCCGAAATTCGGCTGGATGGCTATGTCAACGCGCTGCAAACCAAAGTGGCGGAGACACATTTCCCCACTTTCTTCCGCAACTCGTTCGTGCTGGTCATCCTGAACACCATCGGGCATGTGCTGTCCTGCGTGGTGGTGGCCTATGCCTTCGCCCGGCTACGCGCCCCCGGCAAGAACTTCTTTTTCATCATCCTGCTCGGCACGATGATGCTGCCCTATCCGGTCACGCTCGTTCCAGTCTACGAGATTTTCCGTGATCTAAAGATGGTCAACACGCTCTGGCCGCTGTTCCTGCGTTCCTTCTTCGGCAATGCCTTTCTCATCTTCATGCTGCGTCAGTTCTTCTCCAGCATCCCGCGTGAACTGGAAGAAGCCGCCCGCATTGACGGCGCAAATGTGATGCAGATCATGATGAAGATCATCGTCCCCCTCAGCAAGCCGGCCATCGCCACCGTCATCATCTTCACCTTCTGGTGGACGTGGAACAGCTTCCTCGAACCGTTCATCTTCCTCAGCAGCCCGGAACTGTTCCCGGTATCCGTCGGCTTGAACTTCTTCCGCGACCAGTACAGCAACATCTACTTTGACCGCCTGATCGCGGCATCCGTCATGAGCATGGCTCCCATGATTGTGATCTTCTTCTTCGCACAGCGGTATTTCATCGAAGGTATTCAACTCACAGGCATGAAAGGATAAGGTCATGGTATTGGGAATGGGTACGCTGGCCGGCCTGCCGTTACTGCGTCCGGGCGTTCGGCGCTTGCGCGAGTCCAGTTATGACCGCAAAGGCGGCAACACCGATTGGTGGGAGTTCGCTCCCGGTCAGAGTCGCAACATTGCCGAGATCGCAGGCGCGGGCTGCATCAAGCACATCTGGTGTACGATGTGGTGCGACGACAAGCAACAACTTCGCAAAATCGTGTTGCGGATGTACTGGGATGGCGAAACCAGCCCCAGCGTGGAAACCCCGATAGGCGATTTCTTCGGCATGGGGCATGGCATGTGCCGGAATTTCGTCTCACTGCCGCTGCAAATGAGTCCGCAGGATGGGCGCAGTTTCAACTGCTGGTGGCCGATGCCCTTCCAGAACGGGGCACGCATCGAAGTGGTGAGCGAGGCCGACAAGCCGCTGAACTTCTACTTCTACATTGATTACGAGAGCTACCCCGAAGGCACCGCCCTACAGGACTTCGGGCGCTTTCATGCCCAGTGGCGGCGTGTGAACCCCACCCCCGGTTGGGCAGACCCGGCGGTGCGATGGGAAGACCACCGCGAGAAAATGCTCGAAACATGGCGCACGCCCAATCACGGCGAAAATAACTATCTGATTCTGGACGCGGAAGGGCGCGGGCATTATGTCGGTTGCCATCTGGATATTGATTGTTTCTCGCGGCAGGCTAACGACTGGTACGGCGAGGGCGACGACATGATCTTCGTAGATGGTGCAGCGTGGCCGGGCATTCATGGCACCGGAACAGAAGATTACTTCAACACCGCCTTCGCTCCCAAACAGGAATACAGCGCCCCTTATCACGGTGTGATTCTGTATCAGGGTACGGACGATTGGCCTTGGCGCGGCAAGAACACCCTCTACCGCTACCACATCGAAGACCCGATTTTCTTCGAGAAGTCCATCCGTGTGACCATTGAACACGGACACGCCAATAAGCTCACCAACGACTATGCTTCAACCGCCTATTGGTATCAGGCCGAACCGCACAAGCCGTTCCCGCCCATGCTGCCCATCGAACAACGCTTGCCGAGGTTATAAGCGTCTTATGGAACAATGGCACGATCAACACGCCTCCATCCTGCCGCTGGATGGCCTGTGGGATTTTCATCTGGGCGATCAGCAGGGCAGCTTGCACATCCCCGGCACATGGGAAGCGCAGGGCTACCCGCCCCGGTTGGAAGCGGTGGCAACCTACGAAAAGACGATACTCGTCCCGGATGAGTGGCGGGGACAGCGCATCCAGTTGCAGTTCGATGCGGTCAGTTACCATATCGAAGCGCATGTCAACCAGCAGCTCGTCGGCGTTCACGATGGCATGTGGACACCATTCGCCTTCGACATCACCGACGTGCTGCGCTTCGGTGAACAGAATACCCTGACGCTGACCGTCATCAAACCGGGAGCACAATACCCCATCCGCGAAAACCTCACCGGATTCCTGCCGGATGTGTGCATCCCCTTCGGCGGCGTGTGGCAATCCGCTTGTCTCGCCGCCTTCCCCGCCGCTGCTTTCAGTCATATCTGGGTATTCAGCGACGTGAGCAGGCAGCAGGTGCAGGTGCGCGCCGATCTGCATCAGGCGCAGGGGGCAACCGTCGTCATCCGCATCCTCACCCCCGACGGGCGCGAAGCGGCAGTGCAACGCCAACCCGCACAAACACACCTAGACACCACCCTCACACTATCCGATATGCACCTGTGGCAGATGAACGACCCTGCCCTGTATACCGCCGAAATCACGCTGGAGCGCGACGGCACGACTCTCGCGCAAATACAGCGTTCGTTCGGCTTCCGCGCCCTGTCCAAGCAGGGTGAACAGTTGCTATTCAACGGCGCACCCGTCCTGCTACGCGGCATCCTGAACTGGGGCTGGTATCCAGAGATTCTCTGCCCCGCGCCGGATGACGAGATGATCCGCGAGGAATTTCGCCGCGTGCGCGAGTTGGGCTACAACATGGTCAAGCTGTGCTTGTACGTCCCCTCCGAACGCTACTTCGAGATTGCCGATGAGGAAGGGATGCTGCTCTGGCTGGAACTCCCCATGTGGCTGCCGGAAGTCACCGAGCGCCTGCGCCAGAATGCCCCCCGCGAGTATCAGGATATCCTCGAAGGGGCGCACAGCCACCCCTCGATCATCCTCTACAGCCTCGGTTGCGAACTCGATCATCAGGTGGACGCTGGCCTGATGGAGCAATTGAACCGCATCCTCCGCACCTACACCCATGATGTGCTGGCCTGCGATAACAGCGGTTCCGGCGAAGCCTACGGCGGCCTGACCTTCGACTATGCCGATTTCAACGACTACCACTTCTACTGCGATCTGCACTACTTCAGCCCCCTCGTTCACCATTTCCAGCGCGATTGGCGTTCGCCCCGCCCGTGGATCTTCGGGGAGTTCTGCGATGCCGACGACTACCGCGATCTGGACGAGTATCAAACGGTCAAAGGCGAGTACCCGTGGTGGCTGACCGAGAAGAACCCCATTCATCCTCTGCGCGTGCTGGCCTACCCCGAACAGGGCATCCGCATGGCCGTGCATCAACTCGGCTTCAGCGGACAGGATTTACAGCGCATTTCGCGGCAACAGTCGTACATGATTCGCAAGAACATCCTCGAAAAAGTGCGCTCCCACAGTGCGATGGGCGGCTACGTCGTCACCAGCATCCGCGAAACGCCGCTGGCCGCCTCGTCCATGTTCGACCTGCTGGGACGCACGAAATATCCCGCCGAAGATTTCCGCACGATCAACGCGGACACGGTGCTGGTGCTTGA
>CAIVEA010000468.1 GCA_903904765.1 uncultured Chloroflexota bacterium | reverse complement strand
GCTGGTGCGGGTGGTGCAGGCGCTGCAAAACCTGCCGCGTGGCTACCGCTTCCCCACGCAGATCGAAGCGATGGCGGATGTGGCTGGCTATACGCTGTGGCCGGAAGAAGCCGTGCCATTCAACGCGCTGCGCGAAGATCAGGGCGGCCTCGAATCCTTGCTGGGCAAGGTGGCACGCACCGATCTGTTCCGCGAACAGCCCATTTTGTCTAACTTGATCGTTGAAGACATGACGCAGATCGCAAATGGGGGTTCGGATGCAGCAGCTATCCTCCCCAGTGATCGCGTGGCAGTGTCTATCCCGATTGACCGCGTAACCAGCGTGGCCTACGGCATTCAGGATGGCGATCGCGTGGATGTAATCATCTCGATGTTGTTCGTGGATGTGGACGAGGTGTTCCAGTCCATCACGCCGAACAACGTTACCTTGTTCACCATCAAGGACAATGGTGATATCCAATTATTGGAAGGCGTGGTAGGTCGTCCTGAACAGACCAGCCTCGGTTCTGCCATCCTCGGCCCGTCGGAACGGCAGCGTCCGCGTCTGGTGACGCAGCGCACCATTCAGGATGCGCTGGTGGTGCATGTAGGCACGTTCCCGGCGGACGGGAAGTTTATCGGCGTGCCTCCCACTCCGACCCCCGTACCCGCCACCGCCGATGCAGGTAGCGCGAATGCTACGCCTGTGCCGCCCCCGACTGCTGTGCCGCCCCCGGACATCGTGACACTGGGCGTGTCGCCGCAGTATGCGGTGGTACTGGCATGGGCGATCGAAGCCAAACTGCCGTTGACGCTGGCGCTGCGGTCGGCCACCGATAACTCGCGCACACAGACTCAGGCGGTCACGCTGGATTATCTGATGAACGAGTTCCGCATTGATCTGCCGGCACGCCGTGACTACACCATTGAACCGGCGATCCGCAGCATCCGTCAGTTGCTGGCAGGGCAGGAAATTAGCCTGAACGACTCGACCAGCACCGGACAGTAGGAAATTTGTGTGAAGGGGCGAGATCGTTCGTGTGGACGATCTCGCCTATTCTTAGAAAGTGTTGAAAGTCTCAACTGCAATATAAAAAGGCAGAGCTGTTGACTGCCGCCAAATGGGGTATACGCAGATGATGAGATCTGGATCCAACACGGGCGAAAACCAAATCATCACGATCCTGTTGGTGGATGATATTCCTGAAACCCGTGAGAACATCAAGAAACTGTTGACGTTTGAACCTGATTTCAAAGTGGTGGGATCAGTGGGGACAGGCCGCGAGGGCGTGAATATGGCTCGCGAACTGAAGCCCAACATCATCATTATGGACATCAATATGCCGGACATGGACGGCATTCAAGCCACATCACTGATTAACGAAAACACGCCGACTTGTGCGGTGATTATGATGTCCGTGCAGAACGACCCGGATTATCTGCGGCGGGCGATGTTGGCAGGGGCACGTAACTTCCTGACGAAGCCCATTTTGCCGGATGAACTGTACAACACCATTCGCGTTGTGCATGAGCAACAGAAGCGTCAGAACCAGAATATCCGCACCGATATTGATATTGCAAATGAAGCCGAGCGCCGTAAGCAACAGGTTTCATCTATCGGCGGTGATGATGTTCGTGCTGGAAACATTATTGTGGTTTATAGTCCTTCCGGCGGCATCGGTTGCACCACGATTGCGACCAATATTGCATCCGGTTTGATGCGCGAAGGCAACCGTACCCTGCTGGTGGATGCCGATTTGCAATTTGGCGATGTGGGTGTGTTCCTCAACCTACAATCGCAGACGACGGTTGTGGATATGCTCCACAACATTGATGACCTCGACATTGAGTTCTTTGACAATATTCTAGTTTCGCATCCCAGCGGTTTGAAAGTGCTGCTGGGGCCGCCCCGCCCGGAACAGGCGGACGAGATTATGGCGACCAACCCGATTGCGGTGTCTGCAATAATCCAGAAGGTCGCCAGCAACTACGATTTTGTCGTGGTGGACACCGGGCGCTTCTTGAATGAGAATTTGTTGTCACTATTCGACATCGCTCACAAGATCGTGATGGTCGCTGCACCGAACTTGTCGTGTATCAAGAACGTGCGTTTTGTCCTTGATCTGTTCGATAAACTCTCATACTCGCCTGATAAGGTCACACTGGTTTTGAATAAAGTCACCGCTGACCGTAATTTGCAGCGGTTCTTGATCCCGACGGAGCGAATCGAGAAGTTCCTCAAGCGTCCGGTTGAAGTGGAAATTCCAGATGACCCGATGACGGTGGCGACGGCCATCAGCAAGGGCGTGTTGATTGTGGCGCAGCGCGATCGGTCTAAATCGCCTGTGAAGGAATTGATGCAGCTTTCCGACCTGCTCTATACCCGCTTGATGGGGAGCGAAACTGAAGTTGTGCCAGAAGATAAAGCCAAGAAACGCACAGGGCTGGGGTTACGATTCGGCAAGAGCTAGGTTACGGGTTTAGTGTTTTCACTGTATGATGGGTAATGGCGATTGTAATTAGGTTTTGCTGGAGGACTCGATAATGTCCCTGTTGAAGCGAATCAATACAGGTGGTGGTGGGACTGGTAATGTGAGTGGTGGCGGGAATGACCCGAACACTCCTCGTCCAACTTCTCCAGCGGCAGGTGGTGCGGGCGGCATGCTCAACCAGAACAAAGCTGTCATCGGGCAGAGTGGTCGCCCCGGTGGTGCAGAAAAATATCTCGATCTCAAGTCGCGGGTGCAGGGCAAACTGCTCTCGGAACTCGATCATCAGAGCATGGATCCCTCGCGTCCCCAAGAAATCCGTAACCGCATCGAAGAACTTTTTAACGCGATTCTGGCTGACGAGAGTATGTTCCTCTCGAAAGGGGAGCGCGTTAATCTGTTCGAGGCGATTGTTGCCGAGATTTTGGGTTTCGGTCCGCTCGAACCTTTGCTGGCGGATGACAGTGTGACCGAAATCATGGTCAACGGCCCAAAGAACATTTTCATCGAACAGAAAGGTCTCATCACCCGTGCGAATGCGGCTTTTGAGAATGACGAACACGTATTGCGTATTCTGGATCGAATCGTTGCCCCGCTAGGTCGTCGTGTTGACGAAAGCTCGCCGCTGGTGGATGCCCGTCTGCCGGATGG
>CAIVEA010000467.1 GCA_903904765.1 uncultured Chloroflexota bacterium | reverse complement strand
TGATGCACAATGCCCGTCGCGGGCGGCACAACCTTGAAATTGTCGAACGCCTGCTGACTCCAGCGCAGGAATTCATAGCGTTCCTGATTGCGCTCGAACTCGAAGGTGGCATTGGCACGAATGGCATCCGCCGAACCAAAGCGATCCACCTGCACCGAATGGTCAATCACCAGATCAACCGGAACAACCGGGTTAATCCGCTTGGCATCGCCCTGCATCCGCACCATCGCGCTGCGGAGCGCTGCCAAGTCTACCGCGCAGGCCACGCCCGTGAAGTCCTGCAAAATCACGCGGGCGGGCTTGAAGGGGATTTCCACCTGCTGCGGGGCTTTGGCATTCCAGCCCGCCAGATTACGAATCGCGTCCTCATTCACCTGAAAATTGTCGAGGTTGCGGAGCGCGTTCTCCAGCAGAATCTTGATGCTGAAGGGCAGCTTATCCACATGCCCGATGTTCTGCTCGATCAGCTTCTTCAGGCGGTAGATCACTACTTCGCTGCCGCCCGCCTTGAACGTGCCGCGCGTACCAAATGTATCAACCCGTGTCGCCATAACCTGACCTTTCCATTCGCTGACTGATCGGAAACGACTGCGCTCATGCGGAGCGCATTCACGCTGCCAACAGAAATAAGCAGCCACAAAAAGCCGCTATAACACACACATCTATTGCTAGACGCATTGACGGGTACACATTCTACCCAAAACCCGCCCGACTGTCAGGGTGTGACCGGAATCAAGCCCCGCGCCTCCAGCCAGCGCAAAATGGTCACTGCCGACTGTTCTGCCGACTCTTGATCGGTGCGGATGTGCAGATCGGGGGCTTCCGGCGCTTCATACGGATCATTCACGCCGGTGAAGTTAGGAATCTCGCCCGCCCGCGCTTTGGCATACAGCCCTTTGGTATCCCGCGCTTCACAGACCGTCATCGGCGCATCCACGAACACTTCGATATAGTTGGTCGTCTCGCGCCGGATCATGGCTCGTGTCTCGCGGTAAGGGGAGATGAAGGCTGCCAGCACCGCCACCTGATTGCGGCTGAGCAGTTTGGCAACAAACGTCACCCGTTCGATATTCTTATCGCGGTCTTCCTTCGAGAAGCCTAAATCACGGGTCAGGCTCTGGCGCACGGTATCGCCGTCCAGCCGTTCCACGCGCACGCCGCGCCGCTGCAATTCCGCCTCAATCGCCTTCGCCAGCGTGGTCTTACCCGCGCCGGAAAGCCCCGTGAACCACAACACAAAACCGGGATGCTCGATCATGAAGAAGCCGCCTCCTCGGGCAGAATGCTCATTTAGACGCAGATGATGCCGCAGGCGTATAGGCACGCATCAGCACACGGCTGACTTCGGGACGGGTGAACTCCACCGGCAGCAGTTCGCCCGCCGCCAAGCGTGCGCGTACCTGTGTGCCGCTGAGATGTAACCACTGGCTGGAGTCGTGCGGGCAGGTTTTGGCGGTCACGATCTGCCCACAGGCATGACAATGAAAAGCGTGTTCAAACAGCAGCGGCACAATGCCGATTTCGGCAGGGTCGAAGCGCTCAAAAATGCGCTGCGCGTCATACGTGCCGTAGTAATTCCCCACGCCCGCATGATCGCGTCCCACGATGAAATGGGTGCAACCGTAGTTCTTGCGGCACAGCGCATGAAAAATGGCCTCTCGCGGGCCGGCATACCGCATGGCCGCCGGGAACGCCGCCAGCAGCACTCGCCCCGCCGGATAATAGTGTTCCAGTACGGCATGATAGCTTTCCACACGCACCGCCGCTGGCACATCATCCGACTTGGTTTCGCCCACCAGCGGGTGCAGCAGCAGCCCGTCTGCCATCTCCAGCGCGCACTTCTGCAAATACTCATGAGCGCGGTGAATCGGGTTGCGCGTCTGGAAAGCCACAATCCGCCGCCAACCGCGCTCCGCGAACAACGCACGGGTTTGCGCGGGGGTGTAGTCAATCTCCGGGAACGGCGCATGGGGCAAACGCAGTAGCCACACCGCGCCCGCCAGATAGCGATCTCCCTGTGCCAGCACCCGCGCCACACCGGGGTGTGCCGCGTCCGTCGTGCCATATACCTGCTGCGCCTCGGTCATGCGGTCATAGGCGTAGATGTCGGAGAGTTCCAGCAAGCCGACGAGGTTGCCCATCGGGTCTTCCAGCGCCACATCCGCGCCGATGCTCAAACGCCCTGCATCCTCTGCGGTGACGGGCAGCGTGATCGGGATGCTCCACACGAGTCCGTTCGCCAGCCGCATCTCCGCCACTACCCGCGTATAATCCGCCTGCCCCATGAACCCCGTCAGCGGGCTATATACGCCCATGCCGATCAATTCCAGATCAGACAGGGACAGTTCGGAGAGGCGCAGGCGCGGCGCAGAAGCAGCCCGCGTCCGCATCGCATCGGCCTCGCCGCCATCCGCACACAGGCGGTTCACCAGTTGACCGCCATGCGGCGGGATTGTAGACATCAGGAACACCTGCTCAGCCATAACCATTCCATCCCTCGTCAGCTTTACGCCTAGATAATCCGCTGCCCAAACAGACCGGCGGCCAGTTCCACCGCCAGCAGCGCCGTCCGGTTGCGTTCATCCAGAATCGGATTCACCTCGACCAGATCGAGCGATTGCACCCGCCCATCGTCCGCCAGCATTTCCATGATGAGATGCGCCTCGCGGATGGTCAGGCCGCCGGGGACAGCCGTCCCCACGCCGGGGGCGGTCATCGGGTCGAGAACATCCATATCAAAGCTGACATGAATTGCGTCCACATTCCCCAGCGCCCGCAACGCCGCCCGCATCACATCCGCCATGCCGTTCTCGTCCACATCGCGCATGGTCATCACGCGCACACCCACATCGCGCAAGGCGCGTTTTTCTTCCACATCCAGATCACGCACACCCACCAGCACCACCTGATCGGGTTGCAGTACCTTCGCCCCCACGCGCAGCGGCGGCGGGCAGCGCCCCATCAAAGCAGCCAGCACCATACCATGCACATTCCCCGAAGGGCTGATGTCCGGCGTGTTGAAATCGCCGTGCGTATCCACCCACAGCACACCCACACTGCCAGCCCGAGTCAGTGCACCAGAAATCGTCCCCAGCGCCATGCTGTGATCGCCACCGAGAAAGATCACCCGTTCGCCTGCTTCCACCGCACGGCACATGGCCTGATGAATATCGGTGCAAACCTCGGCAATGGCCTGCGCGTTATGCGCGTTGGAAATCTGCGCCAGATGGCGAATTTCTTCCACGTTCGGCACACGGATATTGCCGCCGTCACGCACCGTCAGCCCCAAACGTTCAAGGCGGCTGTCCAGCCCCGCATAGCGAATCGCGCTCGGCCCCATGTCCACACCACGCCGACTCTGTCCCAAGTCCATCGGCGCACCGTAAATGCGAACAGGCGAAGAAAGCGGTGTCGTCATGTGATTATCCTCGTTTGATACGGGCGAAGTTTCTCTCAGGAAGCAGGTTGGAGCAGCGTGGCATCCTCGAAAGCGATCACCTGCTGCTGAAAGCTTTGTGGGTCAATCTGCATATACTCGCCATGATCGGCACCGTCCATCACCCACAACCGCGCATCCATGCCGAGCGATTGTGCTCGCGCCAGCATCGCCCTAGCACCGGGTAATGAGACTTCGCGGCTTCCGTAGATCAAGAATAGCGGACGTGGCGGCAGATCGTCTATCGCGCTGATCGGGTCAAGGACGCTCACATAATAGCCGGTCAGCAGGCGGTAGGCCGCCCACGCACCGGCCTGATACAACCGCACCCCGATGTCACCGGACTCCCCTAGCGCCTCAGCATAGTTGTGGTAGCCACCCATCGCCACCACCGAGCGCACCTCTGGCAAGCGTGCCGCCGCCATGATCGAGGTTGCGCCCGCCGATGAAAAGCCAAACAGTCCGATGCGCCCGGCATCCACCTCCGGTCTCGTCCGCACATAGGCGAAGGCAGCCTGCACATCCAGCACCTCGTCATAGCCGAGCGTGATATGACTGTTAGCCGTACACGCCCGCGAGTTCAAGGTGAGGACGGTGTAACCCGCATCATTCATAACGCGCACATAATACAGTTCCGAGCCGCGACTATTGTTGAACGCTGGCGCGACGATCACCGCAGCGCGATTTGTGCCGGGGAAAAAATACGCATCCGACACCACGCCGTCCGAAGCAATCAATTGAACCGACTCGGCCACTATACCGACATCCTGCGGGTT
>CAIVEA010000466.1 GCA_903904765.1 uncultured Chloroflexota bacterium | reverse complement strand
GATGCCATCCAACAAGCCAAGTCGCAGCATACGCGAACGGTTTCCGAGTTCACGCTATCGGTAGATGGGCAGAAGTTGTACTACGAAGCGCGACTCGTACCGCTGGAACCCGGCGAGAATGTGATAGCGATTGTCCGCAACATCACCGAGCGCCACACAACCGAACAGGCGCTGCGTGCCAGCGAGGAACGCTACCGCAGAATCTCGGAACTCATTTCTGACTACGCCTATTCTTACCGGGTGAATGCCGACGGTAGCATGTAGATCGAGTGGGTGACGGACTCCTATGTGCGGCTGACAGGCTATGAATTTGGCGAAACGGATCGCATCGGCCTTTACACACTGTACGAACCCGATGAGCAAGCACGGGTAGATGCCGATATTCAAGCCGTAATACGCGGTGAGCATACCGAAAACGACTATCGCATCCGCACCAAATGGGGCGAAAAACGCTGGTTACATATCTCCTGCTATCCGGTGTGGGACGAAGCTGAGAACCGCATTGTGCGCTTCTACGGCGTGGCAAAAGATATTACAGCGAACAAAAATACAGAAGCGGCACTGCGCCAAAGCGAAGAACAATTCCAACAGTTCATGCGCTACCTGCCCGCTTCCATCTTCATCGAAGATGCAGAGGGACTCACGCTGTACTGCAACCATCTGTATGCCCGCCACTACAATGCCACGCCGGACGAACTGATTGATAAGAATATACGCGACTATATACACCCTCTCGAACGGGCGGAACAGTATATCCGCGAAAACAGCGAGATCATCATGCAGGGGACGGTGCATGAGTACCAGCGCACCAACACCGGAGCAGATGGCACTATAACCCGCTGGCTAACCTATAAGTTCCCCATCCTCCGCGAAAACCAGCCCCCCTTGATGGGCGCGATCAGCTTAGATGTGACACAACAGCGTAAAGTGGAAATGGCGCTGCGAATGAGCGAAGAGAAGCTGAATGCGCTCATCCAATCGCAGACGAACTACCTGCTGCGTACTGATATGCTAGGGAAATACACCTACTGGAACAACAAGTACGAGGAAGATTTCGGTTGGACGTTCTCGGATGGTGTGCCACTAGGTAAAGATTCGCTTCAAAGCATTGCTGAATACCATCATCAACGGGCGATTGATACCGTTGTCCAGTGTGTTGCCACTCCCGGCACCATGGTACAGGTTGAGTTGGATAAGCCAACACATGATGGGCGCATCCTGACCACGCTCTGGGAGTTCATCTGTCTGACGGATGCCAACGGTAAGCCGAGCGAAATACAATGTGTGGGCATTGACATCACTGACCGCGTGAAAGCCGAAAAAGCGCGGCGCGACACCGAAACGCGCTACCGTCAGATGTTTGAAGTGCATGGCGTTCCCAAACTCATCATCAACCCGCAAGACGGCTCTATCGTGGATGCAAACCCGGCTGCCGCCCAATTCTACGGGTACGATCAGGCCACATTACGCATGATGAACATCTTCGATGTGAACCTCTCCCCCGTCGAAGAGGTGCGCCATTCGATGGCCAACGCGACTACACAAGGGGTGTTGTCGTGCATCTACAAGCACAGGGGAGCCGATGGCAAGTCGCACGATGTGGAAGTGTTCACAGGTGGCGTGGAGATCGAAGGAAAGGAATACCTCTACTCCATCGTCACCGACATCACCGAAAAAGTGCGTGCCGAGGCCAAACTCCAAGAAATGCTCGATCAGCTTGAGCAGCGTGTGACCGAGCGCACCGCCGAACTCGAAAAAACCAAAGACCGCTTGGAAGCGATCTTCAACCACAGCGCCGATGCCATTCTGCTACTGAATGTGCGCGAAGGCATTCAACAGGCCAACTACACCTTTGAATCCCTGTTCGGCGTTTCGCCGCAGCAGTACGTGGGGCTGCGCCTCGAATCGCTGGTTGAGAAAAAAGACAGCCTCAAACTAGAAACCATCATAGATCAGGTGGCAGAACATCACAGCACCGACCACATCGAAACCATCGCATACCGCAAGGATGGCTCCACTTTCGATGTGGAAATCAGCCTCGCACCCGTTAACCGTTCGGAGGATGAAGTCACCAATCTGGTCTGCATCATACGCGATATCAGCATTCGTAAGCAGGCCGAACATCGGTTGGCAGAAGAACGCAACCTGCTGCGTACCGTGATTGATGCCGTTCCCGATTTTATCTATGTGAAGGACACGCAGCACCGGATGCTGCTCAACAATCTCTCTCATGTGCGGATTACGGGTATGAATACCCCCAGTCAAATTCTGGGCAAAACGGATTTTGATCTGTTCCCACCGGATTTGGCGATGAAATACCATATTGACGAAGTGCGCGTCCTGAATACAGGCGAGCCAGTACAAAACGTCGAAGAACATGCCATCAGCTTTGATGGCAACGAGTTCTGGGTGCTGACCACCAAAGTCCCACTACGCAACCTGCAAGGCACAATCATCGGGCTGGTGGGCATCAGCCACGACATCAGCAAGTTGAAGGCCAGCGAACAAGCCCTGCGCGAAAGCGAGGAATTGTACCGCACCACCATCACCGCCATGTCCGAAGGCATCACACTACAAAACCGCAATGGTGAGTTCACCTTCTGCAACGTCAGTGCCGAAAGTATTCTGGGACTGACCAACGATCAGGTGATGGGGCGCACCCGCATTGACCCGCGCTGGCGTATCATCTATGAGGATGGAACACGCTTCCCGGAAGAAGCACATCCGGCTCTGATGGCGCTTCGTACCGGCAACCCACAATCGAATGTGGTGATGGGCGTTCAAAAGCCAGATGGCAGCATCCGCTGGATTCTAGCGAACGCACAACCGCTGTTCGCCCCAACACAGGCGCTCCCAATCTCTGTCGTCACCACCTTCTCCGACATCACTGACCGCAAACGGGCAGAAACGGCGCTGGCAGAGAAACACCAGCAAGAACTGATCTTGCAAAAGCACCTCAAAACGTTACACGAGATCACCATTCAGCTCACACGCGCCGAAACGCTGGATGATTTCTACCGCAGCACCGTCGAGCATGGTCTCAAATCGTTCGGCTTCGAGCGCATGGGGCTACTGCTCTACGATCAAGAGCAGGATATGGCCTTCGGCACGTTCGGAACGGATGAACACGGTAACGTCAGGGATGAGCGCAACTTTAGCATGCGTCCTAGCGACAAGACAGGTATTCTACAGCGAACACTAAACCGCAGCGAACGCTTCGCCCTTGACGAGGATGTGCCGTTATACGCGAACAAACAGGAAATCGGCAGGGGCGATAACGCGGTGGCGGCGCTGTGGAACGGGCAGGCATTAGGTTGGCTATGCGTGGACAACGGCATCCACCATCGCCCCATCACCAAAACGCAGCGCGACATTCTGGCGCTGTATGCACTCACAGCGGGGTCGTTGCTCTCGCGCAAACGCGCCGAATTCGCGCTGCGCGAAAGTGAAGAACGTTATCAGAGCGTGGTACAAACGCAATCCGAGTTGATCTGCCGCTACAAACCGGATATGACGTTGAGTTTCGTCAACAATGCCTATTGTCGCTACTTCAACCAGACAGCCAGCAACCTGATCGGCAAAAACTTCCTCGAAACCATTCCCGAATCCGAACGTGAATCTGTCAAAAACTTCTACAACGAACTGGCACGCACCAAAGGAACCATCACTTACGAACATCATGTGCAGATGGCGGATGGCAGCATTCGCTGGCAATTGTGGACGGATACCGCGATTGTAGATGAAGATGATGAAGTCGTCGCCATACAGAGAT
>CAIVEA010000465.1 GCA_903904765.1 uncultured Chloroflexota bacterium | reverse complement strand
TGCCGCGCGGTGTGCCGCTGCCACCGGAAGAACCCACACAATATACTGTCTATATCAGCGCCAAGCAGTGGAAACGAGTGGAACAGCCCATTACCAATCCCGACGATTACCTCATCATCGAAGGGCTGTGCGCTTTCGATCCGGTCATTAACGGGATTGCCGTGTTCGTTCATTCCATCACCACCCAGCAGCTTGAAAAGAAAAAGCGGCTCAAGGCAGATGATTCTGAAACGGATGGCGAAAGTACGGCTGAACACAGCACAAAGGCGCTGCCCCCCGCCCTCAAACATTCGCGCATAGCCGAAACGCTGCAAACCGTTGCCGAACGTGAAGCACCTGCGGTGCAAATTGCGCTGCCATCGAATATGCCTGTGGAAGAAGCCGAAAAACTGCATGGCCTACACGCTTCGGCACGCACCTACCGCCAGAAGATCGCTGATCTCGAAAGCAAACCAGAAGGCCAGCGATTCGGATTGGAAATGACACGCAAATTGCTGAAGAAGGTCGAAGAGGATATCGCGGCCATCGAAAAGCGATACACTGACCAGTAACACGCAGCGCGAAGGATATGTTACCTTCGCGCTGCGTTCAATGTTGAAATGAGCAAGCGTCTTAGCGCCGCACCAACCGCCGCGCCAGTCCGGTGAACTGTGTACGTTCCTCGGCTGTGAATGCCCCACTGAACCACACGAACACCAGATACAAAACCGCACCGAGGGGCATCACAACGAACAGGTGCAACCCTGCGGTATAGGCTACCCAGATCATCGCACCCATCCCTGCCACGGCCACCACCAATTTAAGGATATTCCGCAACCCCAGCCCGCGCCCGAACTCATCCCGGAACAGGAAATAGAACAGCCCTGCACCGATAAGATCAGTGAGTACCGTTGCGAACGATGCGCCGATCATCCCCAATGCAGGGACGAGAATCAAGTTCAAAATCACGTTGACCACCCCCTGCGTCCCGTAGATTTTAGCAGCGCCGCGCTCGCGGGTGATGGAAGTGGTCATGTTACCGCAGAACGAACTGTACATCACAATCGGCAAATCCCAGATCAAAATCATAAAGGCCAGCGCCGACAACCGATTGGCAGGGCCATAGATGACCGATATGAGTGGATCGGCCAATAGCGTCCCCCCCAATGCAATCGGCAATCCTAGAAACATCATGTACTTAAACGAGCGAAAGTACCAAGGATGCGCCTTTTTCGGGTCTGCCGCATGTTCGCGTGCCAGTGTGGGTGTGATGGCGTTATTAAAAGCACGGGTCAGCGTGAGGAAGTTCAATGTTAAGCCATAGGCAATGTTGTACCAGCCAATTTCGGCGTTGGAGTGATGCCCGCTAAGGACAATCGTATCCACACGGAACGAAAACGAAAGCGCCAACTGAATAAAACCGAACGGCAATCCACGCAGGAAAAACTGCCACCACATGCCCGTATTCAGATGAAAGCGCGGCGGGCCGAAGTGATGCTTACGCACCACATATAGGCTCATGCCGATCAGAATCGGAACGTTGATGAACCCCGCGATCACCAACCACAGGAAATCCTTGCCCGCGAACAAGAACAACGCGCCCGCCACCATGAAGATAATTTGCCCCATCACCTCAAAAAACGAGGTGATATCCACGCGCTCGTTCCCGGTAATCAAGCCCGTCAGCGGGACGAGGAAGGCTTGCAAGAAATAGGTCAGCGTATACAAGAAGATTGCCAGCACAATCTCCGGTGGATAAGGATGTGCAACCGCGCTCACGGTGGTCACGACACAGGCTAGAATCGCCATGATGACACGCAGCGAAACCATATCCCAGAACCACTGTGTCGTCTTTTCAGAATCCCGTGAGATTTCGCGGGTAAAATACTGAGTGACTCCAAAATCTCCCAGCACCGAAAACAGCGCCGTCCACGCAAGGACGATCGAGTATTGTCCGAACTGAGCATCCCCTAACTGACGGATGACCAGCACTTGAAATAGAAAACTGACAACGCGCAGCGCCATCTGCCACACCAGCCCCATCGCGGTGTTGCGGGCGATAATGCGCCCTGCACTACGCCCGGATTGCTCCGCAGGCGTGTTCATATCGGTCATAGCGATTGCTTCCCCTTTAGCATCGTGGAATCGGAACGGTAACGGAATACTGACAAAAGCGCAATCCCGCCCCTATCCTCCAGCGGCAAATTATGTCAGCAGGAGCTAACATGCGCCTTGCATGACACCCTGCCTTGACATCCCCCCGTCCCAACCTTATAATGCCCCAACTTGTGACCGAAAAAGATTATGAGGAGTAACCACCGTGGGTCCGCTGCCAAAACGCCGTCATTCGCGCACCCGTCGCGGCAAGCGCCGTTCGCACGATGCGCTGTCGCTCAATCATCTGTTGGTCTGCGAAGGCTGCGGCGAATACCATATCGCCCACCGTGTTTGCCCCAAGTGCGGCACCTATCGCGGCGAAACTATGGTTGAAGTCGCCGAAGAAGAATAAATCTTCAATCGCGTGTGAATTAGAGCCGCTCTGCCTCGTCAGGGCGGCTTTTATTTGTCCAACAGACAGGAGGACTCCGCATGGCACTCGATTGGTCAAAAACCGCCTTTGTATTTCCCGGACAAGGGTCGCAAGTCGTCGGCATGGGGCGCGATCTGGTGGAAGCCTTCCCTGCCGCACGGGAAACCTTCGAGCAGGCAGACGCGCTGCTCGGCTTCAGCCTGTCCAACCTGTGCTTCAACGGCCCCGATGAAGACCTAAACGATACCATTAACACGCAGCCCGCCCTGTATGTCGCGGGGATTGCGGCGCTGCGCGTGCTACAAACTGCCCTACCGGATGCCCGGCCTACATTCGTAGCAGGTCACAGTCTGGGCGAATTCACCGCGCTGGCGGCAGCCGGGGCGCTCACCTTCGAGGATGGCCTACGGCTGGTGCGCGAACGTGGTCGCCTGATGAAAGAAGCGGGCGAGAAAAGCCCCGGCGCGATGGCGGCGCTACTCGGCCTCGAATCGGAGTCGGTACGCGATGTATGCGCCCGTGCCAGTCAACAAACCGGCGGCATCCTCATCCTCGCCAACGACAACTGCCCCGGTCAAAGTGTGATTTCGGGCGACGATGCCACGCT
Source organism: uncultured Chloroflexota bacterium (assembly GCA_903904765.1). The sequence goes on along the minus strand of CAIVEA010000465.1, from coordinate 4,734 downwards.
TGACATCGGCCTCGAACTGGCGAAAGCCGCCGGAGCGAAACGCGCTGTCAAACTGCCGATCAGCATTGCAGCCCATTCACCGCTGATGGAATCGGCCTCCGGTGAATTCCGTCAGGTGTTACAGGCCACCCCCTTCCAAGCGCCCATTGTGCCGGTGATCGGCAACGTGGAAGCGTCCCCATTGAACGATGTAACGGGCATCCGGCTGGAACTGGATCAGCAGCTCACGCATTCGGTGCGCTGGACGGAATCAGTTCAAACTATGATCGCGGCGGGCGCAGAAACGTTTCTAGAATTTGGCTCGAAAGATGTGCTGGTGGGGTTGATTAAGCGCATTGACCGCGCCAAAACCGGACGCGCCCTGAACAGCGCCGACACGCTGCGTGCCTTCCTCGCGGAACAATAACCAGTCTTGACAATAGACCCATAAAAAACGAGGGCAGTCCATACCGGATGCCCTCGTTTTGTTTGAACCCTTGACGCTTACTTCCTCAGCGCGTTCAGCCCTTCAAACATGCGACGCGCAGCCTTTTCAGTGCGTTCCGGCGTGAGCGCATACGAGAACCGCACCCAGTTCGCACCAGCCGGCGAGAAGTACACACCCGCCACCACCGCCACGCCGTATTCTTCGGCGAGATAGGTCTGAATGCCTTCACTATCGCCCAGCCCGCCCGCCTCGATGAACGGGGCGCAGTCAATGAAGGTGTAGTAGCCGTCGCCGATGACATGGCGCACACCTTCTTCCGCCAGAATGCCGCGCAGCACCTTGCGGCTCTGCTTGGTCGGCTCGATGATCGGGGCAGCCGCTTCACCGAAGCCCTTTTCGTAAGCGGCAATCGCCACCGCCTGCGCGTAGAAGCTGGGAACGACCCCATGCGAGGCTTGGCTGGTGATGAAATCCACCACCTTCTTGCCCGCCAGCAGATGCGCGCTGCGGATGTTGGATGCGCCGAGGCTCTTGGTCACGCCATCGAGGAAAATCAGGCGCTCGCGCTGTTCCGGCTCGAAGGCCTGAAGCACAGCGTTGATGTCCGAAGGGCCACCATCCGTCACCCAGTGGTAAATCCAGTCGAACAACACATACGGATAACCGCTTTCCAGCGCCGTTCGTGCCAGTTGGATCTGTTCCTCAACCGGTATGGTGCGCCCGGTGGGATTGTCCGGCGAGGTGATGACGATGCCTGCCACGCGGCGACCTTCGGCCTTAGCAAATTCCGCCGTCGCCTTGATCGATTCGGGCGTATAGCGCCAGCCCTGCGCTGGATCGCCGGGGGCGAGCAGCACGTTCAGGCCGATGGCGTATGGCCCCCAGTTGTAGCTGACCCACGGCACGCGGGAAACCACCACCAGATCGCCCACGCGCCCCGTCCCGATGGACGACATGGCGGCATAGGCTTTCTGCAAGCCGTCACGACCACCCTGCACAAACACGATATTCTCTGGCCCCCAGCCGGAAGCGGGTTGCAGCTTCCAGTACTGCTCGGCGGCGGCCTTGCGGAACTGCACCGTCCCCCACGGCTGGTTATAAGACGTACCCTGCTTGATCTGAAGTTCATGTGCGCGGTTGAGCAGTTCCACCGGAACACCCGGCAAGCTGGCACCACCATCGCCCTGCGAGGCATCGTAAGTGGGCGCGTCCGCCCCCATCTTGGCCTTATACTTGTTCAGCGCATCACGGATCAAGAACATGCGTGACGGCGGAATCGCCATCATCTCACCCGGATACCCGTTGACCGGCACGCGGTTCTGCGGCGGTACGACAAACTCCGGTACGTCCAGTGGAACAGATTGTGTGACCAAACGATCCTCCAATGAAGGGCAATTCACCCTTCTGAAAATAAAAGCACCCCGAAGTTAGGGGTGCTCACTGCTCGAACATCAACAGCACACGCCCCTAGGCGGATAAGGTAGTCGTATTAGTATCCATCCGGGTGCTAGTGGCAGTATGCATCAATCGCTCCTATAGGTTGACTTTTCAAATTGTGACTCGCAGTACAAAGACTGTCAAGAGAGCTATTGACCAACCCTCCCTGACCATGCTAGAATGCCCTGCAATCCGGAGGGATGGCCGAGTGGTTTAAGGCGCTGGTCTTGAAAACCTGAGTGGCGCTCGTCGTCACCGTGGGTTCGAATCCCACTCCCTCCGCCGGATGACCCAACGCCTTATGGGGGGGTGCCAGAGTGGTCGAATGGGGCCGCCTGCTAAGCGGTTTTCGGGGTTATACCCGAACGCAGGTTCGAATCCTGTCCCTCCCGCAGTAGCGAACGAAAACCGACGGCAAACGCTGTCGGTTTTTGTTTGTATATCTTCCGCGTTAAACACACCGCCCCCACTAAATATGCTAAGAACATTTGAAAACAAAAAGCCGCTGTGACGCGGCCTTCGTGTTGAGAATCACACAAACATCATGATCGGAGCGCGTGGAGTACGAGCAGATATTTCGCATGCGACCACAACAGCGGTTGTGCAATCGTCCCACGCTGTGCGACCCATCCTTCATAGTAAGATGGGGCGAGCATGACAGAATGAACCTGTTCGGGCAAATCCCCCTGCGAATCGGTACACTTTTCAGCCCATGTTAGCAGTTCCTCAGCACGCGCCTTATCACCGCTGAGCGCCTTATGCCATGCTAACCATAGTCCCAGCAAAACCCATGCCCCGCCGCCATAATAGGTATCCTCTAAATGGCGATGCACCCCGTATTCTTCAGCCAGCAGATCGGACTCGATGCGTGCGATTGTGCGCTTCATCAAGGGATCATCGGCTTGCAGCAATCCATCATCTGGCAGCGCCGCCAGCAGAAGATTGGCATCCACGCTATCACGGCCTATGGATTTGGCAAGCTCTCCCTGCGGGGTCAAACCCTGTGTCAGAATAAACTCCCGGATTTCAGCGCGTACCCCTGATGAATCGACACGCGGAAGAATCCGTGATGCAGCGTGCAAGCCCGCATAAATCGCCGCTACTGTGCTGACATGAATCTCTGTTCCACGTTCTTCCCAGCAGTCATAACACGGTTCGCGCCACACAGCCGACAAATAGCGCACGGTGAGTTCAATTGCGGATTCCCAAATCACCGGTAGCGGGCGCATCCGGCAAACTTCCACATACTTTGCCAGAGACCACAACCAGAGCGCAGGGCCATCCAGTTGAAATTCAGGCCATTCCGACGGCCCAATTCCACCATCATCTAGATAACGTGCGTTGAGTGTATCGGCTATGACCAAGTGTTCCCCACGCCTTGCGCGGGTAATCGTTCGTTCCAGAGCTTCAGAACGCGACAGTATCATCCGAGCGCACCATTGATGAAACTTGAGCGCACTATCCCATTGACCAGCCATCCCCACCGGATGCGGTATCGCCGCAGCATGTCCTTCAATCGTGAGCGCATAGGCGATAAACGCACCATCTCGAAACCATGAGAATTGATAATCGGGCATGTGAGGACATGCCAGATAACCGCCATGAGCCTGTTGATGATCGAGAATGACTTGAAGGCTGTGATACTGTAAACTGGCACGATTCATAAACCCGGGGCTAGGATTCATTTTCGACCTCGACAACGATCATGCTCCAATAATTCAATTGAGAAACACGGAAATGCAAAGCGCCGTTTTCAACTGTGAACGGCAAAGACACGGCATTCATCGTCTCAACATCATCAGGAGAAGCCATCCACACGTTCTTCACCGGACGTGCAAATTCAATCGTTACCGTCAGATCAACCAATGGGGTCGGCGGAACACTCGTTGGAGCATTCCAATCGGAAGCATCAACCCCGACAAAGTTGATCAAACTGAATGTTTCAAAGCCATCACCCGCGCGGACAATGGGTACAACACGATCTTTGGCGCGAATCCCCTTCGTGCTAACCTCCCCCAAATCAACCGCTTTAGACCGCGTAGGACTCACATCCTGCGTTCCAACAGAGAGCACATTCTCGTAGCGCACCAAAAAATCATAGTAGCGTTGAAAGAGTTCGATCTGATCCGCGCTAAGTTTGCCAAATTTAGGGAAATAGGGATCGGCCAGCATCGAACCGGGTTCACCCGTTTCAAGGTGTGAAGCGCCGCTTGCAAAAATCACCGCATTCGCAAGATGCCAGTTGATCGTCTGCTCAGGCGGAATATATGCTGCCAGAATAACGGGCTTGCCCCCTCCATCATGCTGTGCATTCGTGATAATCCGATGGAGGTCGAGATAATCATTGTAGGGCGGCCAAACTTCAATATAAGAAGCATCCTGATCCGCAGGTGCAACTTTCTCAATAGGCCAATTGCCAACCGAGTTAAAGAGCGTCACACCCGAATCGGGTCGCTTAGCCTGCACCACTTCGGCGGTCTGGTTGATAAATAAAGGCATCACCTCTGCCAGATCAACGCGATTGCCAGCACGATCAAACCCCATCTTAGGCGATCCATATTGATCAACGTGAATACCATCAAAAGCAGTATGATCCAGTACATCTGCAAATTCCGCTAACAAATGCTGATTCCAAGGTGATCCCGGTGTTGGATCCATAATGACCAAGAATTCGTTACCAAACAGATAAGGCTCCCCGGTGGCATCGAATAGCCCCCAATCAGGATGGCTGCGGTAGAAGGCGATCGTAGCACCATAAATGGCGGTATAAGGCATAGCCGCAATTTGACCGGTATGCAGCAGGTCAATTAAACGTCGAATCGTCGTCATGGACTGTGGCCGCCCGAGGCCATCATCAAAGCGATCAGTCT
>CAIVEA010000464.1 GCA_903904765.1 uncultured Chloroflexota bacterium | reverse complement strand
TCGGGGAAATGCATCTGGCGCAGCGTCCAGCCCAGATCAGCCAGTTCGCAGCGTTCCAGCGTGGCTTCCGGCACAAAATCCGGCACACGGTCTGCCCAGTAGGTGACGGTGTTCCGCATAATCTTACGCATCACGCGCATACTCAGCCCTTCGGTCAGGCCGTACACGGGTATGATGCCCACCGTATGCAGATTCTCGACATCCACCGACTCCCAGTCGGGATTGGTCATTTGCACCTGACCGCGCCACAGCGTCGCCTTGCCACTCAGGACAAGCTGCTGCCCCTTCTTAATGGTACGGATGAGGAAATGCTGCCCGAAGAAGGTCACGCCCATTCGCGCAGTGCCGTCATCCAGCACCATAAAGAAGTCTTTGCGCCCGCCCTGTCCGGCACGCACTTCGGCATGAGCCACCGTACCGATCACCGTGACAGGGTTATTCTCATCAGGTGTCAACCGCTTGATCGTCCGCATGCGGGTGTAATCATCGTAGCGGCGCGGGAAGTAGTTCAACAGGTCTTCGATCACCTGCAAACCAAGCTTTTCCAGCGTTCCACCCATCGCCGGGCCAACACCCTTGATGGTCGTCACCGATTCGCGCAGGCCGCGCAGAATATCGTCGGCTTCCTCGGCGCGGACGGGCGGACGGGAACGGCGCGGCGGACGCGCCAGATGCACGGGTTCAGGAATGTCGCGGGCAGGCGGCTGATTGCGTCCGCCCTTCCCGCGCTGACGCGGCGAATCGTAGTCGTCGTAGCCATAGCCGCCACCATCCGACCCGCGTTCGCTAAACTCACCTTCATCGCCGCCCTCGTCATCCTCATCCGAGCGCGAGGACTGCGGACGCGGCGGCTTCTGGGGGCGCGGCGGCTGCGGTGGACGGGGTTTCTGTGGCAGACGCTCGTTGCGCTGCGAACGCTCTTGTTCACCCTGTTCGGGTTGCACACTACGAGGCGGGCGTTCGGGCTGCCCTTCGGGCTGTTCACTGCGTGGTGGACGCTCCATCTGACCTTCGGGCTGTTCGGAACGCTCTCCACGCGGCGGACGTTCGGTCTGTCCCTCGCCCCGTTCGGGACGCGGAGGCCGCTCAGGACGCTCTCCACGCGGCGGACGTTCGCCCCGCGCAAAGCGTTCGGGGCGTGGTGGACGTTCCGGGCGAGATTCACCCTCTGTGGAGGATTCATCTCCGACAGATGCTTCTTCAGTACGCGGCAGGCGCTCGGGACGTGGGGGGCGTTCAGGACGCTCCCCACGCGGCGGACGTTCGCCCCGCGCGGGACGTTCCGGGCGCTGTTGTGGTTCAGCAGATTGCACATCTGGCGGCGGCGCTTCGCTGGCAGGCGGCGCAGGCGGTGGTCGGAACTCCGGCGGCGGCGGAACGCGCCCGGTAATTCGATCCAGCATGTAGTTGACGCGGGTCAGGCGTTCGTTCTTATTATCGGACACTTCGTACTGATGAAGCAGTCCTGATAGTTCTTCTACCAGTAAATGATGTTCCGGCCGACGCGCCTGTTGATGCGCGTCGGCGCTCCATTTGGCGCTGAACGCGCTCAGGCCGCCCATCACGGCAGTATTCTTACAACCCTGTTCGCGTTCCAGTTTGAGAATTTTAACGAGCGTTTCGAGTGCTGAAGGCATAGCGAATTCATGATCTCCGGGCTTGCCGCAGGGTGGCTACACCCAGCGCCTTCGGTCCAATATGCGTCCCAATAACAGGGGTCGCGTTCACGACAAACAACTGCGAAGGCAGCATATCTGCCAGCATAGACTTCATACGTTCCACACCCTCCAAATTGTTGGTATGGAGGAGTGCTAGTTTTTCGAGGGGAGCTTCAGCCTGTACCAATTCCACCAGCTTTTCGATGGCCTTACCGAACGTCCGCACACGCGCCACCGACTGGATCGCGCCACCCTCTGCGTTCACAACTGGCTTGATCTGCAAGAGCGCGGCGGCGCTGGCAGCCGCCCACCCCACGCGCCCGCTGCGACGCAAATATTCCATCGTCTCTGGCACAGCATACACTCGGAAACGCTGGCGCACATCCTGAATAGCCTCCAGCACCGTCTGGACATCCCCCGAAGCAGCAGCTTCGACGGCGGCCATCACCTGAAAGCCCAACCCCATACTCAACGTGCCGCTGTCCAGCAAAGTCACGCGCTCTGGCGGTAAATCCATCGCGCCCAGACGAAAGGTGTTATGGATGCTGCTCAAGGCCGCAGGCACGGTGAGCATAACCAGATGATCGGACTCAGCAAAAACCTGTTTGATGATTTTCTCGGTCAATGCCGGCGGCGGTGCCGAAGTGGTGGGATGCGATGTCATCCCCGGCATCTGCTCATAATACCGATGGCGATCGAGTTCAACCCCATCGTCCGCGTAACTCTTGCCACCATAATTCACAAAGGCGGGAACAATCGCAATCTGATGCTGGCGAATGTATTCAGATGGCAGGTCACAAGTGCTATCGGCAATTAATCGAATGGTCTTAAAAGTCATCGTCATCCATCGCTTCAAATTCTTTTTCAAACACGACTACGCCCGTCGCATCCAAGCCAATCAGTGCGGCCATTGTAGGGCTGTACATCATAAACGGCACAAACTGCCCCGCAAAATCCACCGCCAGCCGATCTTGCACCATGCGCGTTTGTTCGGTGATGTGGGCTTTGTGCTGCAAAATCACGACCTCATCCACATCCGCAAATTCCACCACAAATTCCACCAACCGATCTACCGCCTGCGCCCGCGTGCGAACTTTCTCCATCACCGTGAGTTGCCCGTGTTCCACGCTCAAAAACGGTTTAATACCCAGTATGGTACTCAGGGCACTGCGGGAAGGTGTCATCAGCTTGTTCTGGAGTAGGTAGGGAATATTCTCCACGCTATAGATGGTATACACGCGCTCAACCGCGCCGCGAATGATGCGTACCACATCATCGAGGTTCTTCTCGGACTCGGCAGCAGTGGCAGCCATACGCACTAGAATTCCCTGCGCGGCGCACAACGTCTGCGAATCGATGACCACAATCGGACAGTGACCAGAAAGCTGCCGCGCCGCCGCCTGCCCGTTCTGGTAGCTTTTGAACATCTCGCGGCTGGCATGAATCGAAATGATTGCGTCAGCATCCTTCGCCGCACGGGTGTAGGCTTCCACAAAGTCGGCCTCCGTCGGTGAAGAGATAACCGGCGCGAATGGCTGCGAACCAATCTGACGCAGAGCTTCCTCCAGCGGCAGATCAATACCATCGCGGTAGGTCTTGCCAGCAAACGTCAGCCGATTGGGAACCACCATCACCGAAGAATACTGCTGAAGAAAATGCGGCGTGGTGAAATGGGCGCTACTATCCGTAACAATCTGAATGTTCATTATTCAACGCTGAGGATGTAAGGATAAAGCGGCTGGTCGCCATGAACCATGTGAATCTCCTGATCGGGATAACGGTCAGCCACCGCATCTACAATGGCCTGTGCTTCCGCCGGTGTCACGGAGTCCCCATAGTATACCGTAACCAACTCGTGTTTGTCCGTACCCGCTTTTGCCAGCAGGTCAAACACCACCGCCTCCACCTGTTCCGCCGTCGTTACGAGGCGATCATCCAGCAAGCCGATGTACTGGCCTTCCTGCACCGCCACCCCGTCCACCGTCACCGAGCGCGTAGCACGGGTGACTTCGCCCGTTTGTACCGTCCCGATGGCATCGGTCATGGCCTGCACCAGTTCGTCCCAATCGCTGCTGCCGTTCAGTTCGGAAAACGCGAACAGCGCCGAAACGCCCTGTGGTAAAGATCGGCTAGGGACAACGCGCACCTGCTTATCCTGTACCAACGACGCGGCTTGCTGCGCTGCCATCAAAATATTGGGGTTATTGGGCAG
>CAIVEA010000463.1 GCA_903904765.1 uncultured Chloroflexota bacterium | reverse complement strand
TAACAAAAGACCCGATCCACATGGACATGGATCGGGTCTTTTATTTACAGGCTCATCAACCCTCATCCCCACCCCTTTCTCCCTCACAGACAAGAAACATAAGCGGAAAAAGTGGCTCACAATTCCCTCAATCCTGAGGGAGAGGGCTAAAGGGTGAGGGCAGATTTCAGGCGAATGCGCCGATTTTGAAGGTCTTGACAGCCTCGCGCAGCATATCCGCGCCGTTGATCTCCACACCGGGCGTGGTCATCATCGCCAGATCAAGCGGCAGGCGGTCATTCAAATCTGTGCCGGTCGCTTCCTGTGCCATCGAGAGTGCCAGTGCCGCACAGGCAATCGCATAGCGCGGCTGACGACCATCTATCTGATTGTCGGTGAAGGTGTAGCTGTTGTACATGCGCTGCGTCAGGCGTTGCGCTTGCAGCAGTACCTTCAGCGTCTCCTGCTCTTTCTGGCTCATTCCCGGCACTTGGCTGGCGATGAATTCTTCTACGCTTTGCCCCGCGAACAGCGCCGGTAGATAAGCGTTTCGCAGTTCCCAGCAGTCCACATGATGTGGACGCACCAGTTCCTCATACACACGGTCTACATCGCTGGTCGCGTTATCCAGCGCCCGCCGCAATGCGCCCTTCCATGTGGTATCGCGCCCATGCTCCACCGTGCCGGCGAACCACTGCGCCATCCCCGGTTGGTCGCCCCAGCTACTGCGCTCCTCAATCGTGACCGTCTTGGTGGGCGGATTCTGCACAAAATACTCATCCAGCGTTACCAGCTTATAGCCAGTCTGCGCCGCTTCGTGAGTGGTCAGCCAGTGCAGAAATTGCTCCTCGCCCGCGTAGTGATGCCCGAAGGTTTCACCCGCCGTCGCCAGCAGCAGCAGTGGCCCTGAAGACTTGCGTGCAGGCCCCAGCACCTGCCGGCTCCAATGGCCTGCCCCGCCGAGGTTATGCACATTGAACGACAGTGAAGCGGACAAGGCATCGTGGCGCACGAACACGCCGATACTTTTGCCACCCGGCAATTCCACCCGGAACGGCCCCGAACCGCCATTCAACGGAATATCGTGAACCTGCTTTTCCGCCAGAATGGTGTACTGAATACCCGCCTCTGCCAGCATCTTCAGAGCTTCCAGATCAACCGCCATTTCCGGCAGCCAGAAGCCCATCGGCGCACGCCCAAAATGGCGCTTGAATACTGCGATGCCCCAGATGATCTGCGTCATCTTATCGCGCTTACGTGCCAGCGGCAGGATGACATGGTTGTAGGCTGTCGCCAGCGCGTTCCCGCCGTTCGGATAGACGGGTGCAGCTTGGTCAGCTTCCACCACCGCCGAGTAGGTTTCGGCAGCCTCAGCTTCTAACCACTGCATCAACCCTTCGCTAAAGCTATAGCTGATTTGCTTAAAATTCCCGATCTTCGCGTTCGGTAAATAGCAGGTTTGATTGATCCGGTCATTCCAGTTGACATACGGCGCGGCTTCCGCTTCCACCCCGATCTGTCGGTCAATCGGATTGCCACGCGGAGGCTGGCTGAAATGCCCATGCACGCACAACGCGCTTCGCTCTATTTTGGACACAGTGCTGCTCCTCGATGTACTGACGGGAGTGTCCAGTTCGCTCTCCGCCCCCGCAACGGGGACAACCGCGTGGAAGCAAACCGGAACACCGGGCGATATGCCCCAGTTCATTTCTTCATCTTGTAGCCGATTTGCGTTCCATTAGGGACGGACTTATTCGGGTAAGCCGCGAAATCTTCTAGGCGCAGATCAGTTCCCAGAATGCAGCTATGCCCGACAGAATATCCGGCAGGCACATGCGTATTCTTGCCCACACAGGTAATGCCCAGTTCGCCCATCTCCTGAATCTTGCCCACATGCGCGTTGTGTCCGATCACGGCGATCTTGTCCAAGATACAACGCTCGACCACCGCACCCGCCTCGATATACGAGTCGGTCAGGATAATGGACTCACGCACTACCGCGTTCGGTCCCACGTACACACCGGGCGACAGAATCGAGTTTTCCACCACCGCACCTTCAGAGATCACCGAACCGTCAGTAATCAGGCTGTTACGAACCGTCGCGCCGTTGTGAATATGCACCGGAGGACGTTCCTCGCTGAGGGTGTGAATAACCCATGTGCGGTCATTCAGGTTCAACGACGGCGGTGAGGCGATCAAATCCATGTGGGCTTCCCAGTACGCATCAATCGTCCCCACATCAATCCAGTAGCCGCCGTAGGGATAGGCATACACGCGCATCCCCTCGATCACCATGCGCGGCAGGATGTCCTTGCCGAAATCGTGGCTCGACCCCTTGCGCTTCTGGTCTTCCTGCAATAGTTGTTCCAGCACCGAGTAGCTGAAAATGTACACACCCATGCTGGCGAGGTTGCCGGGGGGATTGGCGGGCTTCTCCACAAATTCGCGCACGCGGTAATCGTCTTCCACATCCAGAATACCATAGCGGCTGGCCTCGTCCATCGGCACGCGAATGGTGCAGACGGTCAAATCCGCTTTGCGTTCGCGGTGAAAGTTCAGCATCACATCATAGTCCATCTCGTAGATGTGATCGCCAGAGAGAATCAGCACATAGTCAGGTCGCCCGCGCCGCACAAAGTTCAGGTTTTGCGCCACCGCGTCGGCTGTGCCTGCGTACCAGTCGGTATCGGCACGCCCCTTGTACGGTTGCAAAATCTGCACGCCACCCGTGAACGAACGATCCAAGTCCCATGGGCGACCACGACCAATATGGTCATTCAAGCTGTGCGGGCGATACTGCGTGAGGATGAGGACATCAAAAATATTCGAGTTGACGCAGTTGCTCAGCGTGAAATCAATAATGCGATATTTTCCGGCAAACGGTACAGCGGGCTTGGCGCGCTTTGCCGTGAGTGTGGCGAGGCGTGTTCCTTCTCCACCCGCGAGGATGACGGCCTTGATCTTCATGCGTTATATGCTCCTCTGCGTCTAATAATCGCTTTGCGATAGACCTCGATATAAGCAGCGGCGCTGCTATCCCAACTAAAATCACGTTGCATGGCACGGCGTTGCATCCGCCCCCATGCGTCCGGGCGATTGCGGTAGACATCCACCGCCCAGCGTAGCGTATTCAATACCGCGTTAGGCTGCTGCCAGCCGAACACAAATCCCGTCCCACGTTCGCCTTCCGCGTTGTCGTAATTCTCGACGGTATCCGCCAGCCCGCCCGTCTCGCGCACCCGCGGAAGCGACCCGTAGCGCATGG
>CAIVEA010000462.1 GCA_903904765.1 uncultured Chloroflexota bacterium | reverse complement strand
CCAGCGCCCTCGAACGCGGCGGCGCGGATGTCCTCGTGCTGTGTACCAATACCATGCACAAGCTGACCGCCAGCATCGAGGCGGCCACCCACCTGCCGTTCCTGCATATCGCCGATGCCACCGCCGCCGCCATCCGCGCCGACGGCCTGACGACTATCGGCCTGCTGGGGACGAAATTCACGATGGAGCATGATTTCTACCGGGGACGGCTGGAAGAACGCTTCGGCCTGAATGTACTCACGCCGGATGAAGTGGATCGGCAGATTATCCATGCGGTGATTTACGATGAGTTGTGCCTCGGCACGATTCGGGACGATTCGCGCCGTGCTTTCCTGACGATTATGGACAAGCTGGCAGCACGGGGGGCGCAGGCCGTCATCCTCGGCTGTACCGAGATCACGCTGCTGGTACAGCCCGCGCACACCGCGATTCCGCTGTACGACACCACCGCGATTCATGCTCGCGCTGCTGTCGAGTGGGCGTTGCGCTAGAAACTCATTAGTTTTTAACGATATTGCTGCCAAATAGATGCGAAATACGTTACACTCTGGATTGGATTTCGACACGGCCTGCTGGCTGTGTAGAAGTTGTTCGCTAGAGATATGTGGAGGATTTGAATGAAGGCAAAGCGTAATTTCCTCGTCCTGCTGGTCATCGCCCTCGTGGTGACGAGCATCGTTCCCATGCTCCGCGTCGCGGCGCAGGATAGCCTCATTGAGTCGGTCTGTCTCGTGACCGATCTGGGCCGTATCAATGATGGTACGTTCAACCAGTTCGCCCACGAAGGCGCGACCAAGGCCGCTGACGAATTTGGTCTCGACTATACCTATATTGAAACTCAGGCTCAGACCGATTACGAAAAGAACCTGCAAACCTGCATCGGCGAAGGCTATGATGCCATCGTCACCGTCGGCTTCCTGATGGCCGAAGCCACCGCCAAAGCTGCGGCTGAAAACCCCGATGTGTACTTCGTCGGCGTGGATCAGTTCGTGGCTGATGGCCCGGCGAACCTGCTCGGCCTCCAGTTCCGTGAAGATCAGGGCGGCTTCCTCGCTGGCGCACTGGCCGCGCATCTCAGCAAGAGCGGCATCGTGGGCGGCGTGTACGGTATCGACATTCCCCCGGTGAAGAAGTTCCGCAACGGTTTTGAACAGGGCGCGAAGCTCATCAACCCCAACATCACCCTGCTCGGCACGTACATCCCCAGCTTCACTGATGCGGCGGCTGGCGCGACGGCTGCTTCGCAGTTCCTCGGCGAAGGCGCGGATGTGATTATGGGCGCGGGCGGCCCCACCGGTTCGGGCGCGATTGTTGAAGCCTCCAAGAAGGGCGCGTTGGTCATCGGCGTGGATCAGGACGAGTTCAACACCACCTTCGGTGGCGGCAGCGCCGATGGTGCGGCTAACCTCGTTTCCAGCGCCATGAAGCGCGTGGATCAGGCTGTGTATCTCTCGATCAAGGCTCTGGTGGATGGCGGCGCGGACTTCCCCGGCGGCACCAACATGATCCTCTCGGCTGCCAATGACGGCATCGGCTTCGCCCCGCCGCATGACGCTGCCGACAAGGTTCCGGCGGAAGTGACCGCCAAGATGGAAGAAATTCTGGTCGGTCTGAAGAACGGCTCGATCTGGACAGGCGTTGACCCGGTCAGCGGCGATCTGCTGCCCACTCTGCCCGAAGCGGCTGCGGCGGCTGGCAACCTGACCGTCGTGCTGGCGGCTGTGGAAGCGGCTGGCCTGACCGATACCGTCGTCAACGGTGGCCCGTTCACCTTCTTCATCCCCACTGATGAAGCCTTCGCGGCGGCACTGACGGCTATGAACATGAAGCCTGAAGATGTGATGGGCAATCCTGAACTGGTGAGCAGCATCCTGCTGTATCATGTCGTCCCCGGCGTGGCGCTGGCGAGCGATGTGGTTGGCCTGAGCAGCGTGACCACTGTTGGCGGGCAGGACATCACCATCACCGTCAAGGATGATGGTGTGTACCTGAACGACACCGTGAAGGTGACGACCACCGACATTCTGGTGCGTAACGGCGTTGTCCACCTGATTGACAGCGTGTTGATGCCCCCCATGTAGTTTCGTCGCATGACTGGTTGATTTCAGAAGGCCGGGTGCTGATAACGCCCGGCCTTTTGTTTGAAAGGCCAGTGCGGGTACAATGCGGAGATAGTTGTGTATGAAACTGCCACATTTTGAAAATGCCTACGTTCCACAGGCTAAAGTTACAGATTATTTGCTCAACTTGGATCATAAGGGAGGTGGAAAAGATAAAGCGATATTTTTTATGCGCTTTGGTTTTACAAGTGTGCAATGGCAAAAACGCAAATGCGCTCTTAGCGCACTCAAAAGCACATGAAGTTGCCAGTGTAGTTGAGAAATCAGGTGTGACTAACTATACAATTGAAGGTGTGCTTGAAACGCCAGATGGCCGCAATCCATATGTGCGTACAGTTTGGACTGTTGAAATTGGTAGTAATGCGCCCCGTTTTGTGACAGCGTATCCGCTACAAGATCATTGAGGAGAAGACGATGGTCAAAGAATTTGAACAAGTCGCATTGACTGTTGATTTGCATGATGAGGGATTGATGGTGGGTGATGTGGGAACAGTTGTAGACGTGGCCTCGAATGGCAAGGTGGTCACGCTGGAGTTTTTTAATTTTGCGGGCGAAACGGTTGCTGTGCTGCCCGTAGACATCCACCAAATACGTTCACTGGGTGCAGATGAAGTCCTGCATACCCGTGTAGTGAAATCGGCATGAGTATATGAAAACCAACACCTATGCGGTGAGCGTGAAAACCGGTACGGAATCGCTGGCTGGAACCGACTCGAATGTCTTTATTCAGTTGTTCGGCACGACAGGCCACACCGACTCGATTCTGCTGCCCGCCCGCGACATCTTCTCCTTCGAGGAAGGCAGCGTAGACCGCTTCATTCTGGAAGTGCCGGACGTGGGCGATCTCACCCGCTGCTGTGTGGGGCAGGATGCCAGCGCCGACTCCGGTTGGTTCGTGGAGTGGGTGCTGGTCAAAGATGACGAAACCAACCGTGAATGGTTGTTCACCTTCAATCAGTGGTTGGGTATGGAAGAATCCGGGATGCTGGCCGCATGCGCCGATCTGTAAGCCGGCTCTTGCTGCTGCTGGTCGGGCTGGCACTCTCCGGTTGCAATCTGCGTACCGATGGCGCGACGCTCACCCCGCTGCCCACGCTGGATGTGCCGCGTGTACAGTTCAGCGCTCCCGCCAACCGTCAACAGGTGGTGAATGGTGCGGAAGTGGTGATTGACGTGCTGGGAGAAGATAGCGGCGCAGGAGTGGCGCGCATCCAGTTGTTGATAGACGACCTGCCGCAGACCGAGGCCACGCCGGAAGTGAGCGCTGCCGTGCCGGTTTTCGCAGCGCGGATGCACTGGACGGCGCAGGGGGCGGGGTTGCACTCGCTCACCGCCATCGCCTACCGTCAGGATGGGACGGCCAGCGCCCCCGCCACCATTTTGCTCGAAGTGATCGCTCCATCATCGTAACCTGTTCACCGTAAGGATTGTGCCGCTATGCGCTTTTTGCAGCATCTACTCTTGCGCCCCAATGTGGAAGCACTGACCGCCGCCGATGCCCGTTTCGTTCGCCGCGCCTTTGTGACGGAGGCCGACAGTGTGCAGGTTAACGGTGAGGTTATCCGCTGGACGGAGTTGGAAGAACTGGAAGTGGCGCGTGCGCCCCGTGCTGCTGGTCCGGCGGGGTGGGTGGTGCGCCATCTGGTGCATGGCGAAGACCGCTACCATGTGGGGCTGTACTGCGGTGCGCGTGAGACGGTGCTGCCCAACGTGACCGAAGGTGTGGCGCGGTATATGGTGCAGTGCGTGGCCTTCTACGCGCCGCTGCCCGTGCGCTATCAGGGGCCGGAGGATTTCGCCCCGCTTACGGATTAGCCTTCGGACGCAGCGGGCTGTAGCGTGGAATCCGCACCACGAAGGTCGTGCCTACGTTCTCCTGCGTGGCGATGCTGATGCTCCCGCCGTGCATCTCGATGGCCTGCCGGCTGATCGTCAGACCGAGTCCCGTGCCGGCGATCACGCCGACGTTGCTGGCGCGGTAGAACGGCTCGAACAGCAAATACAGGTCTTTATCCGGTATGCCAATGCCCTCGTCCTGCACGGTGAACACGATTTCGACCTCGTCCGCCTTCAGCCAGACGGTGACGGGCTTATCCTCCGGTGAGTATTTGAGCGCGTTGGAGATCAAGTTGCTGACGAATTTGCGGATGAGGCGCGGATCGCCATGACACAGGCAGCCGTTGGTTGCGCCGTGATAGCGCAACCGCCCCTGATGGCGTTCTTGCGTTTCAAACTCCTCCACGATGTCGCTGCATTGGCGGTGGAAATCCATCACTTCCGGCATGAAGGCTAGATTTTTACCTGCTTCCAGCCGCGCCAGTTGCAGCACATCTTCCATCACGGCTCTCATGTGGTTGACTTGCTGCCGGATTTTGTCCAGCCGGGTGTTCACCTCATCCGAGGTGAGGCGGTCGCGGTAGATGGTGAGTGTTTCGGTGGTGCTGAGGATGGCGGCCAGCGGTGTGCGGAATTCGTGCGAGGCCATCGTGACGAAGCGTGATTTCAGGTCGCCCAGTTCCTTTTCTTTCGCCAGCGCCTGCTTCAACGCAACTTCCATATTCTTACGCTCGGTGATTTCCGCTTGCATTTCTTCCGAGGCCAGCATCAGCGACCGTTCCAGCAGGTAGCGGTCTTGCGTGTTTTGCGCGTAAACGCGGCTGATGCGCTCCAGTAATTTCGCCCATGCCGCAGGGTCTTGGGGGAGCTGGTCAGGTTGTAGGCCAAGTGTTTTGAGCTGTCGCTCTAACAGCGCGTGTACCATCTTTCACGATTCCCGGATGGTCGTCAGCGTCATCGTTTGGTTGTGCAAATCACAATGTCCGGTGGCGTAGGGCGAAATCTCGCCATACGAATAGAACCCGATTTGGTGTGTACCCGCTGGCAGCATGCCGAGTGTGGCCTCCAACTCCTCGTCGGTGCGTTCGCCCAGTACCAGCCGTCGCCCCACACAACTGATGGCGAGGCATAGCGTCGGGGCGCTGCCCTGCAAAAGCTGGGTACTCAAGGAGGCCGCTTCAGAAGCGCCGTCAATCAGGCGGTCAAAGTTGGCTTTCATCAATTGCGCCAGATAACCCTGCGGGATGTCCCCCGCGAAGATGAGCGATTGCGTGGCCTCATCCACCGCCAGAATCGTTCGCACGATGCTTTTACCGTCGCTGCTATTGGCACGTAGCGCCAGCGGGAACAGCAGGCCAGAGGCGGGCAGGTTGGCGGCCTGATCGCCCAGATATTTCTTGTACAGTTCCAGTGCCGGTTTATCATCCAGTTCGTACAGGCGACTGCCTTCGGAGCGCGTCACACGGCGTTCGAGGCCGAAAGCATCCCAACCACCTTTGGAGCCGCTGCCGATGTGAATCCGGTCTCCGTAGAAGCCTAATGCGGTGATGAACCCGTCCTGTGGTTGCCCATCTTTCAGCACCCACGTTTGACCGAAACGGTTGCCATCACCAGCCAGACCGCCCGTGACCAGCACCGACTCTGGCAGGATGGTGTTCACCCCTTTGACTAGTTCGCTGCCGTTGACATGCAGCCCGTCTGATAGGATGAACACACCGCGCAGGTCGGGATGGGCGAGTGCCTGCGCCAGCGATTGACCGGCAGTGAACGAATGCATCGCCGCTGCACAGGGTGCGAAGGCGCTGGCAACCCGCGTCGAGTCGAAGCGTACCACGCACACCGACAGGCTTTCGTCGAAGACGGATGCGCCGTAAATTTCGCCCGCGCTGGAACAGCCGATGAGGTGTGCTTTGGGATAGGCATCTGCCAGTTCGCGCAGCGGTTCAGGTGCATCGCGGAACTCCGACGCGCCGAACACCATCACCACCGTCTGTTCAGAATCCAGCGCGGGGAATTGTGGTATAGACCATCCCCCGCGCTGGTTGTACGTAAAAGACTCGATCTGCATGCTCAAACCTTTTGGGTGCAATGTATGTGTGATTGGAAAAGGAATTTCAAACTCTAGAATGAATGCTAACACGCTTTAATCGTGACGTGTATTAAGGTTTATCATTCATGGTGAGGTAATAAAAATTTGCGCGGATTCTTATGAATTGTGGTGGAACAACAGAGGGTATTCAGGGGCATCTCGCCCCTGATTGGCAGTTCTGAAAGCAGTTTTACAGCACCATCTCCACCATCGCCCGCAGCGTTTCAATGTCATAGACCTGCATGTTGAGTGTGGTCACGGGGCTGTCTTTCCACAGGCTCAGGCGGTCTTGGATGCGCTCCCGTGACCCGCACAGCGCCACCGCATCCACCAGTTCGTT
>CAIVEA010000461.1 GCA_903904765.1 uncultured Chloroflexota bacterium | reverse complement strand
CCGGAGCATGTCTCGCTCTATGCGCTGTCACTGGAGGAGGGGACTGCAATGCAGAAGTGGGTGATGCGCGGTAAATTGCCGGAACCGGATGACGATTTGGCAGCGGATATGTACGAACTTGCCAGCGAAGTCTTGGAAGCAGCAGGCTATGAACAGTATGAGATTAGCAACTGGTCAAAGCCGGGGTATGCCTGCCGCCACAATTTGCAGTATTGGCGCAATTGGCCGTATCCCGGACTCGGCCCCGGGGCGCATGGTTATGTGGATGGGATAAGATATTCTACGATTTTGTCCCCGCAGCGGTATATCAAGCAAATGCGCGAGGCCGAGTCGCAGTATGTGTTTCCGCGAACGCCTGTGACCGACCATGCCGAACAGGTAGACTGGGAGACAGAAATTGCGGAAACACTATTGATGGGGCTGCGACTGACGCAAGAAGGCATTCCCCGCGCCGATTTTCGGGAACGTTTCGGGGTTGATCTGGTGGAATTGCGCG
This sequence comes from uncultured Chloroflexota bacterium, assembly GCA_903904765.1. Next base: position 2,411 of record CAIVEA010000461.1, on the reverse strand, counting down.
AATCGCTCATCACGAAGTTTGTGCAACACGGGTTACTCGAAGTAAATCCACAGCGAGTACGCCTGACCCGCCGAGGACGTTTGTTGAGTAACAGTATTTTCCGCGAACTGGTCTGAGGTGTTGCGTTAGTGATTGCGCCGGAATAGCTCTTCGACCAACTGGCGTAACCATTTGGCGCTGTCACCGCGTGGATGGGCGCGATTCAAGGCTTCGGACGCGAGTTGATAGTAGTGCTGTTCGGCTTGAATGGACGCTTCTTGAGCGCCCAGCCTATTCAACTCCGTAACCGCTTCGTCCACATCGGCCTGCCCGAAAGTGTCGCGCTGATAAATGCTTTTCAGATGCGTACTGCGTTCCAGCCCAACAAGCACCGGGAACGATTTTTTGCGCGAGAGGATATCGGTGGCGGCGGATTTGCCAGTGACGACCGGATCGCCCCAGATGCCGAGAATGTCGTCGTGAATCTGGAAGGCGATGCCGAGATTCAGGCCAAACTCAGCAAAGTGCGTTGCCCGTAGACTGTCGCCACTGCCGATTAAGCTGCCCATTTGAGCGCAAGCTGCGAGTAGCGCCGCCGTTTTGCCGGAAATCATGCCGATGTAGTCCTCGGCGCTGACGGATTCTTGATGCTCGAAGCGCATATCGAGGTGTTGTCCGCGAGTGAGTTCCAACGCCGTGTGGTTGAAGATGCGCCAGAGTTCCAGCGCGACATGGGCTGTGACTGCGGTTGATTGCCCTTCGAGCGCACGATAGGCGAGGGTGAACAGCGCATCCCCCGCATTGATGGCGTTGGCTGTTCCCCATACTTTCCACACGGTAGGCCGATTGTGGCGCAGGGGACTGTCGTCCTGAATGTCGTCGTGAATGAGCGAGAAGTTATGCAGTAATTCGACGGATGCTGCTGCTGGTAATGCAGCATGCCAGTTGCCATCGGTGGATTCGGCACAGAGCAATAACAGTAAAGGTCGAATACGCTTGCCTGTGGCGTGTTGGTAGGGAGTTCCGTCGGAGTCTACCCAACCCATAGTGTAGCCGAGCATCGTGCCAAAATCCGGTGGTTGGTTCGGCTGTTCAGCCACGATACGGCGCATTTCGTTATCTAATGTTTGACCATATCGTTTGTAAAGCATTTCTAACACAGCAGATGGCCTCTCAATCTTTTACGAGAGGGGTGCGCTGCAAATCGGCAATGGTGCGCGCCCCACTGCATAGCATTGTAATGCGAATTTGTGCGATCAGTTCACGCAAAAGTTGGTCTACTGCCTCGGCAGATTCATCCGCTGCTTTGAGGAACGGTCCGGCCAACCCACCTGCACTTGCACCGAGGGCGATGGACTTGGCAACATCAATCCCATCCCGCAGTCCGCCGCTGGCGATAATCGGGAGATGAGGTGCTGCCGTGACCGCATAGCGGACAGCATCCGCTGTGGGGATTCCCCAATCGGCGAAACTAGCGGCTACCCGCGCATGGAAGGCGGTGGGGGCGCGGTGATATTCGACTTCGCTCCATGATGTGCCGCCTGCGCCAGCGACATCAATGGCGGAAACGCCCGCAGCGGCAAGATCACGCACATTTTGCTGCGAAAATCCCCAACCGACCTCTTTGGCAATTACCGGCACACCGATGGATTTGCAGACGGTCTCGACTTTGGAGAGCAAACCGGCGAAATCGGTGTCACCTTCGGGTTGTACTGCTTCTTGAAGGACGTTGAAGTGTAGGATGAGCGCATCGGCCTCAATCATATCCACTGCTCGGCGGCATTCTTGCACGCCATAGGAATAGTTCAATTGAACCGCGCCGACATTCGCGAACAATGCAATATCCGGCGCGACGTTGCGTACCTGATAACTGTAGGCCAATTCGGGCTTTTCGATACCGGCACGCTGTGAACCTAGACCCATCGCTACACCATGCTGTTGCGCGGCCTCCGCCAAACGTTGATTGATGCGGTGTGCCAATTCTGCGCCACCCGTCATAGATGAAATGACTACCGGAGCATACAGCGTCTTGCCGAACAGGTTAGTCCGCATGTCTACATCTTTGAGATTCATCTCCGGCAATGCCTGATGGATGAACCGATACCGTTCTAAACCCGTTGTTAACCGGGGAAATTGGACGTTTTGTTCGAGGTTGATTTTGATATGATCTACCTTACGCGATTCAGTTGTAGGGATTTGCGTGACTTCGGTCATGGATTGGTGTTCCTTATTACGGCAGGCGCTATCCTACCCGATGCCTCTTACGAATGTCAATAAGGTTGCACTGGCATCTGTTCGTAGAGTGGGTATAATCTGAGCCTGCGATTTCGACAACACAATGCTCCACAATTGGGAGGGAAAAATGGCCTCAACTGAAGAACGTGTCCGTAATATCGTCGTGGACTTGCTGGGTGTGGATGAAGAACTTGTTG
>CAIVEA010000460.1 GCA_903904765.1 uncultured Chloroflexota bacterium | reverse complement strand
TTCTAGGACAGAATAGGAGGTCATAATGCGTCACCCATAACCCAACTCGATTTTAGTAGCAGCCTCATTAAATGTCTACTGCTGCATATTTGTGGTCAGGGCAATTTCACCAGATGGTTTCCTGTATTGCTGCTCTCCAGCCCATGCAGGTAGATTGCCAGCAGGCGCTCGAAGCTGGCCTCCCGAGCAACGGACATGCCGAAGCCGCCAACGTGTTCCAGCGTCACAAAACCGTGCATCACGCTCCGCAGGCCGCGCATGGCGTGGATGAGATCATCGCCTTGCAGGTTGTAGGGGCGCAGCACTGCCGCCACCACATCGAACACCTCGCCTGCCGCTGCGTTCAATTGCACATCCTCCGGTGACGGGTGTTGCAGCGAGGCAGTATACGCGCCGGGGTGCTGATGGGCGAAGGCGCGATACGCCCGTGCCACATGTACGATTGCGTCCGAGCCAGCCCGCCCGACGGCTGCCCGCCGCAGCTCATCCGCCAACTGGCGCGTCCCCCACAGGGCGATTTCGCGGCGCAGCCCTGCTAATCCGTCTACATGGTTGTACAGCGAGGGTAGCCGGATGCCGAGTGCGGCGGCCACCCCTGCCAGCGTCAAATGGTCGTAACCCTGTGTGTCCGCCAGTTCCAGCGCGGCGAGCAGCACTCGTTCTCGGTTAAGATTGGCCCGTGGTGACATACTTATTCCCCTACCAAGCGTTGCGCTTCATCCAGCGCCTTTTGCATGGCGGCAGTCGGGTTCTCCAGCACTGCCCCATGCCCCACAGCCAGTTGCGAGGGTTTCAGTGCCAGCAGCGCGGCGGCGGTGCGGGTGGCGGTGGGCTTGTGCCATGTTGCCAGCGAGGGCAGCGGAAACAGCAGGCGCAGCGTCCCGCCCGTCGAGATGCCGCCAGCGGTGGTGTAGGTATCCCCGGCGATGAGCGTACCGTCGCGCTGGTCGAGGAGGGCAATGTGTCCGGCGGTGTGACCGGGCGCAGCGATCACATCCAGCGAACCGATTTTGTCGCCCGCGTTCAACAGGCGGGTGGGCGTGGTCTTGCACAGCGGGAAGCCGCCGGGCAGTCCCAGCGAACCAAAGCCTTCTTCCAGCGACAGATCGCCGCGCATGAAACGGGCATCGCGGGTGCTGACCATCACCTCGGCCTGCGGCAACTGCTCGTGGAGCGCATCCAACGAGCCGACGTGATCTACATGGGCGTGGGTGAGTACGATGCGGCGGATGGGCTGACCGAGCGTGGCAGCGGCGGCAATAACGCCCTTCGCCCCGCCTGCTGCGCCGGTATCAATCAGCGTCAGGCCGTCCGCCTCGCGCACGAAGTACATGTTGATGAACCAGAATTGCGTGATCTGAACGAGATGGCTGCCATGTGATGTGATACGCATCAATCGTAACTCCACGTATAAACTAGCGTAGATAGACTGTAAACTAATTTAATTAGTTTTGTCAAGCGGTCAAATTCATCCGCGCATCGTGCGGCGGCGGTGGTCACTGGCGGGGGGAACGCGGTATGATGGAAGGCGCAATCA
>CAIVEA010000459.1 GCA_903904765.1 uncultured Chloroflexota bacterium | reverse complement strand
TCGGGAATTTCACCCTGCCCTGAAGGTTTGCTTATTCAATTAGTTTGAGTATAGCAGAGACTTCTTCAGAAATCGCAAAGATTCTATGTGTTCTCATGAATGTTCGCTGAACTCACCGCAGGCCACCGTGAAATAGAAGCGACCACCCGGCTGCCCATCGTTGCCCACCGCCCAGATGCGCCCGCCATGTGCTTCCACAATATGCTTGCAAATCGCCAGACCCAATCCCGTCCCCTGATTGCCCGTGCGCGACGGATTCACCTGATAGAAACGCTCAAAAATGCGCTCCACCTGATCGAGCGGCACACCCGGCCCCTCATCCCGCACCTCAATAGTCACATCGTCGCCACCGTTGCTGGCGTGGATGGTGACGCGCCCACCTTTGGGCGACCATTTGATAGCGTTGTGAATCAGGTTTACCAGCACTCGCCGAATCTGATCGTAATCGCACAAGACACGCATCTCCGGCGGAATGTCATGGCTAATCCGTATATCTTTGGCGATAACCTGTTCTTCCAATCGCTCAATCGAGTCCTCGGTCAATTCGCGCAAATTCACATCCACCATGCGGATGATGGCCTGCCCGGACTCGATCATCGAGAGATCGAGCATTTCCTGCATAATCCACAGCAGCGAGTCGGTTTCGCGGGCGATGGCCTGCAACGACGAAATGCTGCGCTTACGCTTGGGCTTATCATCCTCATGGAATAGACTGTCAATAATCAAGCGAATGTTGGCAATCGGCGTTCGCAGCTCGTGGGAGATATTGGCGACCATATCGCGGCGAGCGCGGTTCAAACGCACCAGTTCGCTCACATCTTGCAGCGCCACCCCCACGAACTGATAGCCGTCCCGTTCGATGACCTGTGCGCGGCAGCGAAACTGGCGGCGTTCTCGCAGGGTGATCTGTTCCTCGAAGGATTCATCGCGGTAGGCGATAGCATTCCGCACCATGCCCTGCAACTCGTCCTCGCCCGTCACATCCAGCAGCATCTGTCCCAGCAGCGGCTTGATGGCGAACAATTCCTCGGCGGCAGTGTTGGCGGCAATCACGCGGCAATCGGTATCCAGCACCAGTAACGCATCATAAGCACTGTTGGAAAGCGTCAGCATCAACGCCTGTTTGTACATCCACTCGGCATCACGAGAGTCCACGATCACCCCTCAAATCGGTAGCCTACACCGCGCACCGTCACAATCCGGCGCGGGTCAGAAGCGTCATCTTCGATTTTCTCGCGCAGCCAGCGAATATGCACATCCACCGTGCGCTTATCCACAAAATAGTCGTAACCCCACACTTTGGTCAGGATGAGATCACGCGAGAGTACAACGCCTTTGTTCCGCATGAGTTCCACCAGCAAGTCGAACTCTTTGTTGCTCAGCTTCACCTCATCATCATTTTTGTACACACGACGACCCGTCAGCGACACCTGCAAATCGTTGGAAACCATTTCATCCTGCATCACAGGACGACCCGGCGCACGACGCATGACCGCCCGCACCCGCGCCAGAAACTCACCCAGCGCAACGGGCTTAACCACATAATCGTCCGCGCCACTTTCCAGCCCCACAATCTTAT
>CAIVEA010000458.1 GCA_903904765.1 uncultured Chloroflexota bacterium | reverse complement strand
TCGCGTCGCGGTGGTGGGTGGCGATGGCGGCGATCACCCACGCCCGATCTTCGTCCGCCAGCATCAGCCAGTCCAGAAAGGCCAGCGACAGAACTTCGTGCCGCTTGCCCCATGGCTGCTTCCCCCGCGAACGCAGCCCACGTTGGAAAGCGGCGGCCAGTTTGCCACTGTCATGCAGCAGCGCCGCCGCCCGCAGGCGAGGCCACAAGCGCGGGTAATCCGGCAGTGGACGCAGCGCCGCCAGCGTTTCCACACGCTGTAGCACCTGTGTGGTGTGCGCCGCCAACGTTTCGTCGGGGCGTGCCAGTATCCGGTCAAGTGGGGTCATTCGCTCTCGCCCCCGAAGTCCAGCCAGTACACCGCCCGTCCCCTGCCGCGCCAGTGCTGGGCTTCGGGGTCAACCCACGACGGTTGATCCCACGCCTGCGGCTGACGAATGTGCGCGTACTGCGCCCAGCGCACACGGCGGCGCGGGGAAACATAACGCGGCAGCGCCAGCGCCGACAGGCTGAGGGATGTTCGCGCCGTTTCGAGGGGCAGCAGCGTGTGTTCGACATAGGCGCTGTCCTGCGCCTGAAGCTCGACCACCCGCACCTCGCGGTAGGTCATCAAATCTTGTGAGCGCCCCAGCGTGACTACATAACGCGGCTGACGAAAAGCCTCTAGCCAGTCGGGGCGATCCAGATACAGCGTCAGGCGCGGATGGAACAGCAGTTCGCGCTGAAAGGGCGACAACTTGGATTCGCGCCCGAACAGGTGAATGTGTTCGTAGTCGTAGAAGCGCGTCGCAAAGGTGAAATGCAGCGCCAGCCGGAACGAGTCCGGCGGCAGCAAGTCGCCCAACGCGCTGCACACATGCCCGTAGAGCGTGGCCGGCGGCGGTATATCATAGGTGGGCTGCACCCCCTGTATGAAATACGGGTAGCGGAAGGACGTGACTGGCCCTTCCACCACCACCCGCAAAGCGATCTGTGCGCTCATTCCATCCACTCCGCATGCGCCCACAACTCATCCGCCAGCACATCGAACGCCTGCCGGGGATGTAGCGGGGCGATCTGACGTTCCGCCAGCGCCGCCCGCGAGTCGTCCATGTACCCCTGCCGCAGCCCGACATACAGACCAGAGAGCCAGTCCTCGCGGTAAACGGACAGGGCTTCATCCAGCGCGGGTAGATGAATCTGCGGCAGCGAGTTAGGCGCGACAAGATACTGGAAGGGGTTGTTGCCACCGCGCAGCACCGCCATGCACACCAGCGAAGGTGAGACATCGGTGTGATGCAGCGTTTGCTTTGCGCCACCTTCCAGCCGTCCCAGCGCCCGCAATAGGCTACCCACGCGGCGCAGGCGTTCCTGCACGGGCAGACGGTAGGCTTGCAGCGCGGGGACATGCTCCAGCCCCGCTTCGGCGGCCTGTTCCTGCTGCGCGGCGCTCAGGTTGCGGTAGCCCGCCCGATCGCGGTAGGTGAACGTCCCCACCGCGCCGAGATCAATCGAGAACATACCCACCAGCGTCGCCCGGTAAAATTCGTGACCGTGCAGCACGGGATTCCCGTCCGCCCGCGCCATCACCCCGAAATCATCATTGATTTCAACGGGCGCAGCACTCACCAGCGTACTGGTACGGAACGGGGCGATGCGCGTGAGCGATTCGCCTTTTTCGGCACGCATGTAACCCAGCAAATCGTCATCCCAGTAGCGGATGGGGTCGCCTTCGGTGAAAGCCTGCTGCTTGCCCTTGCCCCGATAGACCGGGGCAGCCTTCCACGCGGGGTCGTGGCGCTCCACGCTCTCGCGCAGCCAGAAGCGTAACGCCTGCGCCGAGACATACGGGTACTGCCGCTGCTGCACGCGGATGGATTTGACGATGGCTTTGGTTTCTTCGCCCATACTGTTGTTTAGCGCGGAGGCCGGGGCGTTGATGACATAGATGCCGGTGATGAAGTTCATGTTCGATTAGCCTTTCGTAGAATCAGTTATTCGCTATCGGTTGGTAGGTCGGTCTGGGTGTCGCTGTCGTCAAACAATTGCTCGCCCAAAAGCACTCGCTTCTCAATCATGAGCAGGGTGATGAGGTCACGCGCCAGCCGCCAATCGTTGATCTCTCCCGGCGGCGCGGTAAAAATAGCCACAAACTCATCGAAGGTGATGAGGGGCTGATCGTACAAGCGCATACTGTCATCGGCAGCACGCAGCACCAAGCGCCGCCACGGGCTGTAGTCGTCGGTG
>CAIVEA010000457.1 GCA_903904765.1 uncultured Chloroflexota bacterium | reverse complement strand
TCGGCCTCGTGCAGCTCGGCACCGACAACCCGTTCTGGATCGCTCAGGTCGCCGGTGGTCAGGAAGCCGCCCGCCGCAACGGTTTTGAGCTGATCGTCACCAGCGGCGAAGGCGATGTCACCAAGCAGGTGACGGCCTTTGAAGACCTTGTGAATCAGGGCGTGAACGCCATCGCCATCAACCCGCTGGATGCCAAAGCCTTCGGCCCCGCGATGGAACAGGCTGCCGCCGCCAACATCCCCGTTGTGTGCTTGTTCAGCATGATGGATGGCTGCGTGAGCGTGCTGGGCTTCGAGGAGCGCGTGAACGGTGGTCTGGTCGCCCAGTATGCCGTTAAGCTACTCACCGACAAGTACGGCGAACCGCGTGGCAACGTCGCCATTCTGCTCGGCGCACTCGGTCAGGACATCAATACCAACCGTTCCGGCGGTTTCACTGACGTGCTGGCGAACTACCCGAACATCAAGGTGGTCGCCGCTGAATCCACCGGCAACTGGGAAGCCGACAAAGCCGTCTCGCTGACCGAAAACTGGCTGACTGCCTACCCCGACCTCGACCTGATCTACGGCCTGAGCGACTCGCTCACCGTCCCCGCCAGCGATGTGCTGCGCCGCGCCGGACGCGACGACGTGCTACTGGTTTCGTATGACGGCACGGAAGTGGGCTTGGCGGGTGTGGCTGATGGTTCGCTCCGCAGCACCGTCGCCCTGCTGCCGCAGTACAACGGCTTCTGGAACGTCTACGCGGCCTATCTGGTCGCCAGCGGCGTGACCTTCCCCTCCACCTACTACATGCCCGGCGCAATGGTCACCACCGAAAATCTAGCGGGCTTCCAGCAGCTTTCAAAGGACTTGGCGGATAACATCACCTCGTTCCCGTTTGAACTGCCGGTGGGCAACATCGTCGCGGACTACGGCGCTCGTTACGCCAGCAAATAACCGCATCATAGACTAACTCACATGGATGGCAGGCGAACACCTGCCATCCCCATCACTTTGTTTGAGAACTCTCAACTAAACTTATTGGGGTTCCATATTGTTAAACACTTCTTTAGCCAGCAGCACACAGCCCCTCTTGCAAATGCACGGCATCACCAAGAGCTTCCCCGGTGTAGCGGCGCTTGTACAGGTGGATTTCACAGCGCAGGCCGGTGAAATTCATGCGCTCATCGGGCAAAACGGCGCGGGCAAATCCACCTTGATGAAAGTGCTGGCAGGGGTCTACCAGCCAGACGCGGGCGAAATCCGCATCGCCGGCACACCGCACCACTTCCACACCCCCCGCGCCGCCCTGAATAGCGGCGTAGGCGTGGTCTATCAGGATTTGAGCCTCGTGCGTCACCTCTCAGTGGCGGATAACATTTTTCTGGGGCGGGAAGCAGGTGGCGGCATTCTCGTAGATCAAGCCGCGCTCCATGAGCAATCGCAGCGCATCCTGAGCGAACTTGGCGTGGTCGGCATTGATGTGCGCCGCCGCATCATGGATTTGCCGCTGGCACAGCAACAACTGGTGGAAATCGCCAAAGTTCCCTCGCACAATCCGCGCATCCTCGTACTGGATGAACCCACCGCCGCCCTCGCGGAGGACGAAACGGCGCTGCTCATGTCGCTGTTACGCGGCCTGAAAACACGCGGCATCGCCATCATCTACATTTCGCACCGCTTCAAGGAAATTATGGCGCTCTGTGACCGCGCCACCGTCTTACGCAACGGTCAGTTGGTAAACACGGTGGACATTTCGCAGACTAGCGAAATGGATTTGATCGAACTCACCATCGGCGAACGAATCGAAAATTTCTTCCACCGCAGCACAGCCACCCGGCAGAGCAGCGAAACCGTGCTGGATGTCGAGCATCTCTCCGTCGGTCAAAGTGTGCGTGATGTCAGTTTCCAGCTTCATCGGGGCGAAATTCTGGGTGTGACAGGCTTGCTCGGCGCGGGGCAGAATGAACTCGCACGGGCGCTCTTCGGCCTCACGCTGGAAACCAGCGGCCTGATTCGCCGCAACAAGCAACCCGTCCATCTACATTCACCACAGGCCGCCATCCGGCACGGCATCGGCCTGCTCACCGAACAGCGTAAAACCGAAGGTCTCATCCTGCCGATGGATGTGCGTGCCAACATCTCCCTACCCTCGCTGGGACGCTTCAAACGCTGGGGTACTTTCATCCATCATGGGCGGGAACGCGCTGCTACCGCCGCCACCGCCGAACAAATGCGCGTCAAAACCGCTTCCATGCAAACGGCTGTGGGCACGCTCAGCGGCGGCAATCAGCAAAAAGTCATCCTCGGCAAATGGCTGCTGCGTGATCTGGACATCCTGATCTTCATCTCCCCCACGCAGGGGATTGATGTGGGTGCGAAAGCGGAAATCTACGCGCAGCTGACCGAACTCACCGCCCTCGGCAAGTCCATCATCGTCGTCTCCGAAGATCACATCGAAATCCTCGGCATCTCTGACCGGATTATGGTGATGTATCAGGGCGCATTGTTGCACACCTTCGCCCGTGCCGATGCCAACGAGGAACGCCTGCTGGCGGCTACACAGGGAACGCACCAATGACCAACCGCCTCAACCCTTCATTCACGAACGCCCTGCGAACATGGGCGGGCGCGAACAGCGCAGTGGTCGCCGCACTGCTGCTGTTCACTTTTTTCGGCCTCACCAGCCAGACCTTTTTGCTCCCCAACAACATCTTCAACATATTCCGGCAGATGTCGGTGGTGGCGGTGCTGGGCATTGGCATGACGCTGGTCATCTTGATCGGCGGGATTGACCTTTCGGTAGGGTCGTCGCTCTTTATTGCAGCCGGGTTATCCGCCCTGCTGCTGCGTGATGGCAGTTCGGCGGGGGTCGCCATCCTCGTCGGGCTGTTCGCCGCCACCGTCGTCGGTCTGCTAAACGGCCTACTGGTGGAAAGCGCGGGCATCAGCCCGGTCATCGCCACGCTCGGCACGCTCATCGGCGCACGCGGGCTGGCACTGGTGCTAATGGACAACGCGCAGATTCGCGTCACCGATCCGTTCTTCGACTTTATCGCCATCACCCGCACCCCGCCCATTCCGGCGCTGAATATCCCCGGCATCCCGCTGATCGCCATCATCGTGTTCGTCCTGTACATCATTTCGGCGCTGCTCATGCGCCACACGCTCTACGGGCGCATGGTGTACGCCATCGGCGGCAACCAGACGGCAGCGCGGCTCTCCGGCATTCCGGTCACGCGCATCAAAATCCTGACGTATACCCTGTGCGGCTTCTTCGCCGGAATCGCGGGGATGCTCATCGCCGCCTCTACCGGAGTCATCAGCCCCAATCTGGGCAGCGGCACCGAGTTCTACACCATCGCAGCGGTGGTGCTGGGCGGGACGCGCTTAACCGGCGGCATCGGGCGCGTGGAAAAGACCATCATCGGCGCATTCATCCTGTTCATGACTCTGAACTGGATGACCATCCGCCACATTCCTACCGAGTGGCAGCAAGCGGCTACCGGCCTGCTGGTGCTGGTCGCCATCCTGATTGACCGATTTGCACAGCGGGGGCGCGCCTCATGACCACAATCTCAATCGCCTCGACCTCCCATCGCTGGCGCGAATGGGTCGCCAACTACGGCCTGCTGGCGGCGCTGGTCGTCCTGATGGTGATCTTTAGCACGCTCAATCCGCGCTTCCTCACGCTGGCGAACCTGACCACGCTGCTCGAACAAAATACGGCGCTGTTCATCCTCGCCGTCGGCGCAACCTTCGCCATCCTCTCGCAAAACCTCGACCTTGCGCCGGCCAGTGTGTTAGCCCTGTCCGGCGTGGCGCTGGGCATGTTCTATCAGGCCAGCGGCAGCCTACCCCTCGGCATCGCTGCCGGATTCATCGTGGCGGTGCTGGTCGAACTGTTCAACGCCCTGCTCATCGTCCGCGCAGGCATTAACCCGTTGATCGTCACCCTCGCCTGCTGGATTTGGGCGCGTGGTCTGGCGGTCAGCTTCACCGGAGCCAACTCCATCCCCGTGCGTGACCCGTTTCTGGACGCGCTCATTCGTCCCCTGTTCTTCGAGATCAGCCCAGCCATTCTGCTCGGCCTGCTCATCTTCGTGGTGGGCGGATTCATTCTGGCGCGCACCCGCCTCGGACGTTACACCTACGCGATGGGCAGCGACGAACGCGCCACCGTGCAGGCCGGCGTTCCGGTGGGTAAATACAAACTGCTGCTGTTCGCCCTGTTCGGGGCGCTGGTCACGCTTGCCATGCTGGTCACGGTCAGCCGCTTAGGAGCTGCCGCGCCGGATGCCGCCTACGGGCTGGAACTGGACGCAATCGTGGCGGTCATCATCGGCGGCAACTCGTTCCTCGGCGGCGAAGGCAACATGCGCCGCACGGTGATCGGCGCATTGTTCATCGCCGTCCTCAACAACGGTCTGGGCAACCTCGGCATGTTGGACGCGCAAATCGCGGTGTACAAAGGCGCGGCGATCCTGCTGGCGCTGTTGTTTGGTACACTCAGCAAACGCTTGGTGAAGGGCAGATGAGCATGACAAAACTGCATCACTTCGACGACTCGTATGGGCATACCCCCTATCGCAAAGCCTTCGAATTAGGGGATGTCTACGGCGTTGGTTTCGATGAAGCGCGGGCAGCCCGCCGCCCCCTCAAACTGGGCGTGGTCGGCGCGGGCGGTGTGGCGCAGAGCAAATATTTCCCTGCCGCAGCCCGCTTACGCATGATCTGGGAACCCATCGAGATTGCCGCCTTTACCGAACCGCGTCCGCAAAGCGCCGACAAAGTGCGTGCCATCTACGGCGGGCGCAGCTATCCGGCTGTGGATGCCATGCTCGCCGCCGAAAAGCTGGACGGCGTGCTGGTGCTTTCGCCGGACGACATGCACAAACCGCATACCCTCGCCTGCCTCCACGCGGGGCTGCCCGTGCTGGTAGAAAAACCCATCGCCCGCAACCTGACCGACGCAGCGACCATGTGCCGCACGGCGGACGAACTCGGCCTGCCCCTGATGTGTGTGGCGAACAAACGCTATTCGCCGCCCTACCGCCGCGCCCACGCCCTGATCGACTCCGGTAAAATGGGCGAACTGGCGCTGTTTTCCGGCAAATTCAATCTTGGTTATGATGATGTAGATTTGCTCGAAGCCGGAACGATTCACCTATTTGATCTAACGCTGTACTTGATGGGCGCCGTCCGCCGTGTTCATGCGGCAGGCGCGAACCGCCACAAGCGCAGCACACGCGGCTATCCGGTGGACAACGTAGCCATCACGCTCGAATTTGCATCCGGCGCGGTAGGTTCGCTCACCAGCAGCGCCTCCGCACTCAGCTTCAAGCCGTGGGAACGGGTGGAAGTCTACGGTGATCATGTCTGGTTCAGCGTCGAGGATCAGCAGGAATTCATCATCTACGATGGCGAGATGACCGGGGCGCAAAGCTGGAAACCGGTTGTGCCGAACACGCTCCTGTTCGATGAGGAGTTCGGCGGCTACATGGGCATTCTCGAAAACTTCGCGCAGGTCATCCGGGG
>CAIVEA010000456.1 GCA_903904765.1 uncultured Chloroflexota bacterium | reverse complement strand
TTGGTATCACGCTGGTGGGCGTGCTGAATGGGGCATTCGCGGGCGCAACGGTGGCCGATGAACTGGCTGGCACGCTGAACAACCTGATACCTGCATTGGAGCCTGCCAGCCAAGCCATCGCCTTCAGCATCGTGGTCATGTTCACCACCTATCTATCGCTGGTGGTCGGGGAACTCGTCCCAAAACGCTTGGGGATGCAAAACCCGGAAGGTATCGCCCGCCGCATGGCCGTCCCCATGCACCGCCTGTCGCGGCTGACCTCGCCCTTTGTCCGGTTGTTGAGCGCCTCCACCGACGGGCTGTTGCGGCTGCTGGGCGCGTTGCACACCGATGAATCCCCCGTGACCGAGGAGGACATTCGCGGCCTGCTCGCGCAGGGTGTGGAAGCGGGTTTGTTCGGGGAAGATCAGCGCGAAATGGTGGCCGGCGTGTTCAGTCTGGATGATGTGCGGGTGAGCGCCCTGATGACCCCCCGCACCGAAATCGAATGGCTGGACTTGGATGACCCGCTGGAGGTCAACATCCACAAGATTGTGAGCAGCCAGCATTCGCGCTTTCCGGTGGCGCATGCCTCGCTCGATCAAGTGGTGGGCATTGTGCGCTCCAAAGACTTACTTACCTCGGTGCTGGAAGGTTCGGCGCAGTTGAATCTGGGAGCAAGTCTGAAGGAAGTGCTGTTCCTGCCGGAAAGCACCACCGCCGCCCGTGCGTTGGAATTGTTCAAGCAGTCCGGTCGTCACATCGCCCTCATCCTGAGCGAATACGGCGGCGTGGAAGGACTGCTCACGCTCAACAATCTGGTCGGGCAAATCGTGGGCAACATCGAGTCGCCGGAGGCGATGCAGCGCGAGGATGGCTCGTGGTTGCTGGACGGCCTGCTGACGGTGGATGAGTTCAAGCTGCTGTTCGGGCTGAAGGCGCTGCCGGACGAAGCGGCGGGACATTATCAGACGCTCGGCGGTTTCATCATGGCGCGACTGGGGCATATCCCGCAGGCCGCCGACTCGTTTGTGTGGGACGGGCTGCGCTTCGAGGTGATGGATATGGACGGCAAGCGCGTGGACAAGGTGCTGGTCAGCCGCCTTTCGCCGTAGGTCAACCGTCGCTTGTCGCCCCGCGCCGCGCTCCTGTATAATGCCGCTGCTTCTGTCCATTCAGGTATGGAATTTGCCCTTGATTCAGCCGAATGCTTCTCCTGACGATACCCAGCCGCGTTTCCCGAAAGTCACCCTGCCGGATAACGGCGGCTTCATAGACCCTGAACCGCCCGCCCGCAGCGGCTCCGGTTGTTTTGTGTACGCGCTGGTCGGCACCGTGCTGCTCGGCCTCGCGGTCATCATTGTGGCGCTGGCCTCGTTCGCGGGCTGGACTTCCGGGCAGCACATCGCCCAGACCAATGCCACCGCCACCCAGAGCGCCGCCATTCAAGAACAGTTGAATCGCATCCCCGCCGATGTCAGCAGCGGGAATCAGGTGTTGCTCAACGCCCGCATCCAGTACCTCGCCACGCTGACACCGGGCGTTCCCGGCATGACGGACATCGTAGCCACCGCTACCGCCGTTTACCTGAATGCCCTACCTACCGCCACGCCCACACCGGGAATCACGCCCACAGTAGCCACCACTGTTGCGCCGACGATTGCCGTGCCGCAGGCCACCGTGCAGGCCGGCGGCCTTGTGGTGGATTTGGCCGCGTTGCTATCCGACGCACAAACCGCGATTGCTGTCAGCGATTGGGACGCAGCCATCGAGTCGCTGGATATTATCCTCTCCGCCGACCCGAATTTTGAGCAGGCCACCGTGCGCCAACTGATGTCGCAGGCGCTGACCAGCAAGGCGCTGGCGCTGTTCCGTTCGGGCGACACCGCCGACCTCGCGGAAGCTAACCTGCTCACTGACCGCGCCCGCCAGTACGGGGATGTGGCCGATCTGGAATACGAAAGCTATATCGCCGCGCAATATCTGGACGCGATCAACAGCGAAGGCGTGGACTACAACAAAGCGATTCAGGCGTTGACGAACGTCTACAACCAAGTTCCGAATTACCGCGATGTCCGCAGCCGCCTGTTCAACCAGTACGCCGCCTATGGCGATGCGCTGGTGGCGGGCGGGCAGGTGTGCCTCGCAGTGGTACAGTATCAGAATGCGCTCAACCTGAGCAGCGACGCGGTGGTGAGTGGCAAGATGAACGCGGCGGCCAATGCCTGCGCCAACCCCACACCCGTTCCGTTGCCCGGTACGGAACTCACCCCCGGCGCGATTGCCCCGGTGGGGCAGCAGTAATATCCCGTGCGCCCCGCGATTCGCGTCGTGGGGCGCTCTCATTCCGGTCTCATCTTGATCTAACCGCGAATTTACACAATCGCCATAATCTTTATTCCAAGCGAATTGGAGATTGAGTTGTAATCATTCCTCCGAAATGGTGCGGGTTGTATTGTTAGCCATCCAGTTCGCGGGCAAGCACGGGATTAGGAGATTGGCATCACCGGTTCCCACAGCAAGCCCATCCCTCGCAAACCGCCCGTCGTGCTCCCCCTCACGCCGGGCGGTTTGTTGTTTTGTCACCGTGTACAGCATCCGGCGGCGGACGGGGGTAAAATAGGGCTATAAGCCACCCTTTCCGGTTCAACAGGAGCATTTCCAATGAGCAACAGCAAAGCCCTTCAGCACCGTAGCACGATTGACAGCTTGACTGCCAACGAGTTCGCCGTCGAATTGAACGACGAGCGTTTGACGGGTATCTTCCGTGTGATCGGCTTGAGTCCGTTCAAACTGGAAGTGAAAACCACCACCCAGCTCAAGGCCATCAAAGAACCGTTTCAGATCGTGAAGATGTTCCAGCGCGACCCCGCTAACCCGATTAATGCGTGGATGCGCGAAACCGCCGCAGCTGGCGTGGACATCGTGCGCCCCAGCCGCACACTGGCGGTGCTGGCGCTGGATGGCGGCGTGGAAGTGCGCCGCTGGACGTTCAAAGGCGCGTGGATTAGCGCGGTGAGCTATTCGGATTTCAACACCGGCTCCGGCGACTTGATCGAAGAAACGATCACCATCCAGTGGGATGAGGTAGACATCCAGTGGGCTGCGGAATAAGCGCCGTCCGCAACCTTTCCTCTTTGCAAATACAGGGTTTTTAGGGGGCGGTGGTGCTTTCGTAGGGACATGCCCTGCCATGTCCGCCGCATACAGGCGGACAACACAGGTTATCCCTACGAAAGACGGTGCATTCCCCTGCGGTTCCTTACCCGATAAAGCCACCCCCATCCCCTTGCACCATGTATGCAGACAAGGGGGCGGGGGATAAGCGATTCTTCTTGTCCCCACCCTTACGGCCTGTCTCGATAATCCGGGATTTGTCCTTTATAATTCATCCCGTCTCACTTCCCAACACAGGATTAGGGCATCTTTCCTATGGCGAAACCGTTGAATTTCCAGCAGATCATCATGAAATTGCACGATTTCTGGGCCGAACAGGGCTGTTTGATCTGGAATCCGTATAACATACAGGTGGGTGCCGGTACGGGCAATCCCGCCACGTTGCTGCGCGTCCTCGGCCCCGAACCGTGGCGCGTGGCCTATGTCGAGCCGAGCGTTCGCCCGGATGATGGTCGTTACGGTGAAAACCCCAACCGGATGCAGTATTACTTCCAGTATCAGGTCATCCTGAAGCCCGATCCGGGCAATCCGCAGGAACTGTACCTGAAGTCGCTGGAGGCGCTGGGCATCAACCCGCGTGAGCACGACATCCGTTTTGTGGAGGACAACTGGGAAAGTCCGGCGCTGGGCGCGTGGGGCTTGGGCTGGGAAGTGTGGCTGGACGGGCAGGAGATCACCCAGTTCACCTATTTCCAGCAGGCCGGTGGTATGGAACTGGAGCCGGTCTCCGTAGAAATCACCTACGGTCTGGAGCGTATTGCCATTGCTCTACAGGATACCAACGCCGCGTGGGACATCGAATGGGTGCCGGGGCTGACCTACGGGGATGTGTTCCTTCAGAGCGAAAAAGAACACTGCGCCTACTATTTTGACCTCGCGGACATCGAAGGGCTGATGCAGACCTTTGAAGTCTACGAAGGTGAGAGCAAGCGGGCGCTGTCGGCGGGCGCTGTGCTGCCAGCTTATGATTACGTGCTGAAGTGCAGCCATCTGTTCAACGTGCTGGATACACGCGGCGCGATTGGCGTGACCGAACGTGCGGCCTATTTCCACCGGATGCGCGCCCTCACCCGTGATGTGACCAAAGCCTTCGCCGCCCAGCGTGAATCACTGGGCTACCCGATGCTGAAGCAGTCGCAGGGGTGGGAAGCACCCGCGCTGCAAAAAGCCGCCCCGCTGGGCGAACTGCCTGCGGGCGATAAGGCCGATTTCCTGCTGGAGATCGGCGTGGAAGAACTGCCCGCCGACGATGTGAGCGCGGCGCAGGAACAACTGGAAGATATGGCGCTGAGCCTGTTTGAGCGCCTGCGCTTGAAGCCGCCGCAGGGCATAGAAGTGTACGCCACGCCGCGCCGCCTCGTGCTGGCCGCGTGGGATGTGCCTGCCCGTCAACCGGACGAAGAGCGCATCGAGAAGGGGCCGCCCGCCAACCGCGCTTTCGATGCTGACGGTAAGCCGACGAAGGCCGCCGAAGGTTTTGCACGTGGGCGCGGGGTGCGCGTGGAAGATTTGAAGGTGCAGGAGATTGATGGCGGGCAGTATGTGACCGCCCTCGTGCGCGAAACCGGACGCTCTGCCGTCGAAGTGCTGGCAGAGGCGCTGCCCAAACTGGTCGCCAGCATTAAGTTCGGCAAGGCCATGCGCTGGAACGCGACGGCGCTGGCCTTCTCGCGCCCCTTGCGCTGGTTCACCGCGCTGTTCGGCAACACCGTCATCCCGTTCGACTATGTGGGCATCGCCAGCGGCGCGACCACACGCGGCCTGCGCCCGTTCGGGTCGCCGGAGATGACTGTCTCCAACACCCGCGCCTATTTCGATGCGCTCAAAGAGCAGGGCGTGATCCTGAATCAAGAACTGCGCCGCGAAGCCGTCCGCGAACAGATTGCCGCGATTGCGGCGAGTGTGGGCGGGCGCGTGCCGGAGTCAGAGGCGCTGCTGGACGAAGTGACCAACCTCGTGGAGCGCCCGACGGCGCTGCTGGGCAAGTTCGAGGGACGCTATCTGGAACTGCCGCGTGAAGTGCTGGTGATGGTGATGGCGAAGAAGCAGCGTTACTTCCCGGTGGAGGACGCGCAGGGCAATTTGATGCCCTACTTCATCACCGTCCGCAACGGTGACGACCAACACCTCGACAAAGTGGCGCACGGTAACGAACAGGTGCTGCGCGCCCGCTTCGAGGATGCCTCGTTCTTCTATGCCGAAGACCGCAAGAAGCCGCTGGCGGATTACCTGTCGCGCCTGTCCACGCTGACGTTTCAGGAGAAACTCGGCTCAATGCTGGACAAGAGCGAGCGCGTGGCGAAAGTGGTCACGCCGCTGGCTGCTGCGCTGGGCGTGAAGGGTGACGGGTTGCAAACCGCGCTGCGGGCTGCCGCCATCTACAAGGCTGATCTGGCGACCCGCATGGTAGTCGAGATGACCTCGCTGCAAGGCACGATGGGGCGCGAATATGCCCGTCTGAGTGGCGAAACCCCGGCTGTGGCGAATGCCATTTTTGAACACTGGCTACCGCGTTCGGCGGGCGACATCCTGCCGGAAAGCGCCGCCGGTACGCTGCTGGCGCTGGCAGATCGCCTCGATAGTCTGGTCGGCCTGTTCGCGGTGGGACTCGCGCCGCGCTCGACGGCAGACCCCTACGGCCTGCGCCGCGCCGCGCTGGGTGTGATCCAGATCGTCGCTAGCAAGAAGCTGGATGTGAACCTCGCGGAACTGGTGAAGGTCGTGGCAGGTGTGCAGCCCGTAACCGTCTCCGTGCAGGTGCAGTCAGACGTGCTGGACTTCATCGGTGGCCGCCTGCGGGCATGGGTGGAAGAACAGGATTGGCCGCGTGACGTGATCGCGGCGGTGCTGGCAGAGCAGAGCGCCAACCCGTCCCGCGCCCTCGAAGGGATGCGCGAACTGTCGGAGTGGGTCGCCCGTGACGACTGGGAAGGGCTGCTGGACGGCTTCGCCCGCTGTGTCCGCATCACCCGCAGCGAAAGCGAACGTTACCCGCTGAATGCGGCGGCGCTGGTCGAGCCGCAGGAGAAGGTGCTGGTCGCGGCCTATCAACAGGCGGCTACTGCGCTTCAGGCCGATGCCAACGTGGGTGCGTTCCTGTCGGCCTTCGTGCCGCTGCTGCCCGCCATCACCGATTTCTTCAATCATGTGATGGTCAACGCGCCCGAACCGGAACTGCGCCGCGCTCGACTCGGCCTGTTGCAGGCCATCAGCGCCATGCAGCAAGGACGCGCCGACCTGTCGCACCTGACCGGTTTCTAAACCGGAACACTCGCAACTCCAAACCCCTTCTCGCCCTGAGGAGGGGTTTTTGATTCGACCCTCATCCCCCGCCCTTCTCCCTCAGGGCGAAGGGAGTAAGACCATTTTGCGTCCCCTCTCCAGTGGTATTCCGCGTTACGGAGAGGG
>CAIVEA010000455.1 GCA_903904765.1 uncultured Chloroflexota bacterium | reverse complement strand
GGCACCACCACCGCCACCGTTCTGGCACAGGCCATCGTCACCGAAGGTCTGAAGAACGTGGCCGCTGGAGCCAACCCCATGCTGCTCAAGCGCGGCATCGAAGCCGCCAGCGACGCGGTGGCCGCCGCCATCAAGAAGATGGCAATCTCGATTGACAGCAAGGCTGAAATCGCGCAGGTCGCCAGCGTCTCGGCGCAGGACAACGAAATCGGCAACCTGATCGCCGAAGTCATGGACAAAGTCGGTCGTGACGGCGTGGTGACGGTTGAAGAAAGCAAGGGTCTGGAATTCGAGACCGAATACGTGGAAGGTATGCAGTTCGATCGCGGCTACATCAGCCCGTACTTCATCACCAGCCCCGAATCGATGGAAGCCTCGATCCAGGATCCGTACATTCTGATCTACGAAAAGAAGATCAGCGCGGCGCAGGACATCGTCCCCATTCTGGAAAAGCTGCTCCAGATCGGCAAGCGTGATCTGGTCATCATCGCCGAAGATGTGGACGGCGAAGCTCTGGCGACGCTGGTTCTGAACAAACTGCGCGGCATGCTGAACGTGCTGGCCGTGAAGGCTCCCGGCTTCGGTGATCGCCGCAAGGCCATGATGAACGACATCGCCATCCTGACGGGCGGCACGGTCATCAGCGAAGAAACTGGCCGCAAGCTGGAAACCACCACCCTGCAAGACCTCGGTCGCGCTGGCAAGATCGTCAGCACCAAGGAAAATACCGTCGTGGTGGATGGTTCGGGTTCGGAAGCCAACATCAAGGGTCGCATCGAAGAAATTCGCCGCGAAATTGACCTGAGCACCAGTGACTATGACCGCGAAAAGCTTCAGGAACGTCTGGCGAAGCTCAGCGGTGGCGTTGCCGTCATCCGCGTGGGTGCGGCCACCGAAACCGAACTGAAGGAAAAGAAGCATCGCGTGGAAGACGCTCTGAGCGCGACCCGCGCCGCTGTTGAAGAAGGTATCGTCCCCGGCGGCGGTGTGGCGCTCATCAACGCCGTTGCTTCGCTGGATGGCGTTCGCCTGAGCAACGAAGACGAAAACACCGGTGTCGCCATCATGCGTAAGGCGCTGGAAACCCCGATGAAGAAGATTTCGGCCAATGCCGGCGTGGATGGTGGTGTTATCATTCAGGAAGTGCGCCGTTTGCAGAAGGCCAAGAAGAACAATCGCATCGGCTACAATGTCATCAGCAACGAATATGTGGACATGATCGAAGCGGGCATCCCCGATCCCGCCAAGGTGACTCGTGGCGCAGTTGAAAACGCCGCCTCGATTGCCGCGATGATCCTGACCACCGAGGCGCTCATCACCGATGTGAAGGAAGAATCGAAGGGCGCAGCCGCCCCCCCGATGCCGGAATACTAAATCGGCGACGGTTTGCACACACGAGAGGCGCTCCCACCGGGAGCGCCTCTTTTGATTCACGCGCCCGGACTTGCGCTACAATGGAGGCAGTCAGAAAGAGGTGAGCCTATGTCACACTCGGTTATTGAACTCGAACTTCCGCCGGAGGTGCTTGATCGCGCACAGGCTGTAGCGCGTGCCAGCAACCGTTCTGTCGAAGCGGTGATTGTGGAAAGTTTGGCGCTGTTATTCGGCACACTGCCGGATGCGGCAATTGCTCCTCAAGCCTTGAACGCCTACACCGACGCGCAGTTATGGGCTGTTGTGTATCAACATCTTGCATGGCCGCAGGACAGCCGTTTGCGGGAGTTGGTCGAGCGCGGCAAGCAAGGGGTGCTTGCGGACGCAGAACGCGCCGAACTGGAACAACTAGTGGCACTGGTTGACCGCTATATGCTGTTGCGTTCTCAGGCGTTGCTGCTGCTCAAGCAGCGTGGCTATGATGTTGAACAGCGACTTCAACTCGGCGCATAGCAGGCGCTATTCGTCTTCCCACTCCCATTCGTCGTCGGATTTGTCTTTCTGCTTCGGCCACAGCGGGGTTTCGAGGTTCAGCCGCGCCGCCTGTGCCACCTGCGCCGCCATCCCTTCCGCCTCCTCCACCGAGAAGGCCAACACTTCCCCACCCATCGTGAAGCGCAGCAGGCCGTTCTCGTCCGGCGCGTCCATCCGGCGCAGCGCCGTCACATCCGCCAGTTGATCGAGTGGGAACGTCCGCAGCACCCGCGTTCCATTCTGCTCCAGCAGCACCAGCGCACGCGGCATCAGGTACAGCGTTTGCGGCGCAGCCAGCGTCCATGCCCCGTACAGGTCTTGCGTGGCGGGGTGCGCTGCCAGCGGTTCGACGTGAATATACGGACGGCGGCGGCGGTAGGCCGTGACCAGTTCAGGTGGGGTGACGGTTTTCAGCGCCCGCACGAAATCGGTCATCGAGCCGCGCTGGATGTCCAGCTTGAGCAGTTGCCAGCCGTCCGGGGTTTCAAAATGCAACCAGATGGCGTTGCGCCCGCTGTGGTACTTCTGCGGGCGACCATACCAGCGCACCTGTGCCAGTGGCAACCGCAGCACTTCCGGCAGGGGCGGACGGGCGCTGTAGATCACCAGCGAGTCGGCCTGCAAGCCCAGCACGACACGCCGCAGGTACAGCGGTTTGCCTCCGTTAAGCGTGACTAGCTCGCCGCGAATGCCGCCCATGCCATCGTGGATGAGCGCCAGTGGTTGGGTGCTATTACGCAGAGTCTCCAGCGCGGCCTGATAGGCGTTGGCGCGGCGTACCAGCAGCATGACCGGCAGGACGAACACCGCCAGCGTGACCGCCATGATGAGCAGGGGCAGCAGACACTCGCTGAAGAATTCGCTATCCATAAGGGGTATACCTGTTACAGCCGTTGCAACCGGACGGCCAGCACCATCGGCAGTTGCCAGTAGCGATACAGGCGCAACGGCTCGAATTGCACCGCCTCGTCTTTCGGGAAGGCGGGTTCTTCCAGCCCGTCCAGCACCAGTCCGGCTGCGAAGGCCTCTCCCAAGAGGCTGTGCAGCGGGCGATGATAGTAGGTGTGCGGGGTGGGTTCGCCGGGTGCGCCTGCCCCTTTTACGGGCGGAATGTCCAGATAGGCACTGATTTTGAACGAGTCGACGGTGATGATCTCGCCGTCGTCATCCCGCATTTCCGCCATGCGTACCGGATTGTTGGAGTTGAAGGCGGGGTGCGCGGTGGCGAACACCATGCGCCCGCCCGGACGGAGCAGGCGGCGGGCGGCACGGTACAGCGGCGCGATCACGGGCATATCCATTAGCGCCATCGTGCAGGTCAGCGCGTCGAACTGGCCTTCGCCCAGCGCCGCCAGCGCGGACTCGTCGGTTGCGTCCACCTGCGCGTAGGTGATCGGGTGTCCGCCCGGTTGCGGACGGGTGCGGGCGCGTTCCAG
>CAIVEA010000454.1 GCA_903904765.1 uncultured Chloroflexota bacterium | reverse complement strand
GCGCCGCCGAAAGCCGCGCCGCCCCCACCGCCTGTCGTACAGGCTCCACCTCCGCCGCCCGTTGTGCAAGCGCCCCCGGCTGCGAGTGGTCTGTCATGGCTGGAAAGCCTTGCCGCCGATCAGGGTGGGGATTTCCCCGGCCTCGATCTGTCCTTCGTGGGAACAGAGTTGTCCGCTGCGCCTGCTGCACCGGAACCGCAGCCACCTGCCGATCCCCTGAACTGGCTGGAGAACCTCGTCAAGAGCGAAGGTGTGGTTGAGCCGCAGATGTCGGTTCCGACAGCCGCGCCGCCACTGGAAACCGCGAATCCGATGGACTGGCTCTCCGGCTTATCTGGTAGTGAAGGCGTGAATGAACCCGCGCCCATTAAGCCAGCAGTCGCGCCGCCTATCCCTGAACCCCATGCTGATGCGCTGGACTGGCTGGGTGATCTGTCGCAGTCGCAGATTGCGCCAGAACCAGTGGCTTCTGGTACGGCGGATGACCCGATTGCATGGCTGGAAAGCCTTGCCCGCCGCCAAAAAGATGTGCGCGAAGATGAATTGACGACACCGGCTATTCCGCCGCCACCGCTGCCTGAAACACCTGCGGCAGATGGCCCCGGTTACAAGCCGTATTCCTTTGATGAACCCGCCGCGCTCGTTTCCCCGCAGGAAGCGCCTGCTCCAGCAGCAGCGAGTGATTTTTCGGCGCAAGACCCGTCTGCGTGGCTGGATGCGCTGGCTTCGGCTGCTTCCGGTCGTAGCCCGCTGCCGGGTGATCTGCATCATGCGCCTGCCGCACCGCCGCAGGCTCCAGCACCTGAGCCTGAACCTGTCTTCATTCCTGAGCCTGTGAGCGTAGCTCCGATGCAACCGCCGCCTGCGCCCGAACCTGAACCGCAGGCCGAAGACATCGGCGCGGCGCTGGCGCGGGGCGAACTGGTGTCCTCCGATATGATGGCGCAGTGGATGAGCAGTCAGTTGGCGATTGGCGCAACTCGTGAGGAACCGGAAGAACTGCACGGCGATTATGACCCGGATGCCGAACCGGTGAAGGCTGAACTGCCGGACTGGTTGCTGGAACAAGTTGGCCCCCCGGTACTGACGGAAGAAGCCCCACCCGCGCCTGAACCTGCGCCATTCCCGCCTGCGTTGATTGACGCGATTGTGGAACCGCCTGCCGTAGAGAACATGCCAGATTGGTTGCGCGGGGATGATACAGGCGGCAGTGAGTTGGATGATATATTCGTGCCAACAACCGCGCCTGTGCCTGCGGCGCTGGAAGCGATGTTCTCAGTGGAGTCTATACCGGATGCACCTGTTGAGGATGTGTTCGCTCCGCCACCTATGCCAGTCGCGCCTGTTGAAGAGGTGATTGCTGCACCGCCCGCTGTCTCTGTTGCGGTGAGCAACGCGGCGATGGATCCGAATCTGGATTCGGGCGATCCTTGGGTGGTGGCCTTCGAGCAGGAATACCAGCAAAAGATGGGTGGTGATGATTTCGTCCCGCCCGTTCCGGTTGCGGCTGTAGCTTCGCCCGTCGCCTTGGCAGAGGCCGCGCTGCCGCCTGAAACACAACTTCCCGCTGGCGAGAGTGAGGCAGTTCCCGGTTGGTTGGGTGGTGTGCTAGAAGAAGCACAGGCCGCTGCTGAACCTGAATATGCGGACGAGGAAGAAGTCGTCTTTGAAGAACCATCTGCTGAGGCCGAAGCGGTGCAGGGTGATCTGCCGGACTGGTTGATGGGTTCGCAGCCTGTCGCGCCAGAACCAGAGGTGTCCACGCCAGTGCCTGCATTAGTGGTGTCGCAGATGCCCGCCCCGCACGATACGGATGCGTGGTTGCAGGATTTGAATTTGAACCCGGATACTGAGATTCCGGGGTGGTTGACCGAAGTCATCAGCACGTCCGAGCATTCGACGGTGGTGATGCAACCGCCGCCCACGCCGCAGCCTGTTGCGCCTGCCCCTGCGCCTGCCCGACCTGTGCCGCAACCGCAGCCTGTAGCACGCCCTGTACCCGTGCAGGGCGCTTCGCCCGCGCCGGTGCTGCCGCAGGTGGCTGCAATTGATGTGCATGCTGCGCTGCAATCGGCGCGGACGCAGGTCGAGGCCGGACAGGTGGATGATGCGCTGGCACACTACGAACAGGTCATCCGCGCCAATACGCAGTTGGATGATGTGGTGGCTGATCTGTCGCGTGTCACCGAGAAGGTCAAGAATAACCCGGCGGTGTTCCGTGTGCTGGGCGATGGCTTGATGCGGCAGGGCAAGCTGCAAGCCGCGCTGGACACTTATCGAAAGGCGCTCAATCAGCTATAATCGGCTGTGAGTTTGAGATTTCGTGAGGAAACGGGTCATCATTGACCCGTTTCGTATGTATGGAGGTCATCAGAGATATGGAACGCACCCTTATCATCGTGAAGCCGGATGCCGTGCAGCGCGGCCTGACCGGGGAAATCATCCGTCGTTTCGAGCAGCGTGGTCTGAAGATCGCGGGCATGAAGTTCATGCAGGTTCCGGCGGCGCTGGCCGAGAAGCACTACGCCGAGCATGTCGGCAAGCCCTTCTTCGAGGGGCTGGTGAAGTACATCACCTCGTCGCCTGTGGTGGTGATCGCGCTGGAAGGCACGAAGGCTGTGGAAGCCGCCCGCGCCACCATCGGCAAGACCAAGCCGTTTGAATCGCCCGCCGGAACCATTCGCGGCGATTTCGGCCTCGAAGTGGGACGCAATCTGGTGCATGGCTCTGATTCAGTGGAAAGTGGCGCACGCGAAGTGGCGAACTTCTTCACAGATGCCGAACTGGTGTCGTGGCCGCGTAATACCGACCCCTGGATTTTTGAATAAAGCGGGATAGACGCACAACAGTGCGGGGCGCAACGGTGTTTGTTCGCGCCCCGCGTGGGGTTTTACTGGATGTGCAGCAGAACGTGGGCGGTGCGCCACAACCCTTCTAGATCGTAGTAGCGCCGCTTCTCCTCAACGAACAGATGCACCACAATATCGCCGTAATCCATCAGCATCCAGCCGCTTTCGGATGTGCCTTCGGTGGAGTTGGGCAACTTGCTGTACTGTTCTTTCATCGCTTCGCGGATGTATTCCGTGAGCGCCTTCAACTGCCGTTCGCTATTCCCGGTGGCGATCACAAAATAATCCGCGATGATGGCATCCGGTCTGAGATCGAGCAGCAAAATATCTTCGGCTTTTTTGTCTTCGACCACATTCACAATGTGGCGTGCCATTTCGAGCGAGTCCAGAGGCTTTCTCCTTTAGCAGTCCCTATCATTTCAGATTGAATGTGCATTCTAGCATAAGCTGACTGCGATTCATACCTCACCCCGTAGTATAATGATCGGCCTGAACAAAAATGAATGGTGCATGATGGCAGAGACCCGGTTGGAATTTGTGGTGGAAGCGGCTGGCGAACGGCTGGATAAGCTGATTGTGGCGCAGGTGGGTGACGATTTATCCCGCGCCCAGATTCAGACGTTCATCAAAGACGGTCTGGTGACGGTGGATGGCGAAGCAGTCAAAGCGGGCATCAAGCTCAAGGTGGGGCAGCGCATTAGCGTGGTCATTCCTTCTCGTGAGGAACCGGAGACCGTGCAACCGGAGGCGATTGCGCTGGACGTGCTGTACGAAGATGCTGATCTGGCAGTCATCAACAAGCCGGCTGGCATGACGGTGCATCCCGGCGTGGGCAACGAGACAGGAACGCTGGTGAGCGCCCTGCTGTCGCGCTGGCCGGAAATTAGCCGCATGAACATTGTCGAAAAGCGCGTGGGTATCGTACATCGGCTGGACAAAGACACCAGCGGGTTGATCGTGATCGCCAAAACGGACGCGGCACGCATCAAGCTGATGGCGCAGTTTCAGTCGCGCACGGTGGAAAAGACCTATATCGCGTTGCTAGAAAAACTTCCCGCCACACAGGTCGGGCGCATCGAAGCGCCTATCTCCCGCGACCCCGAACAGCGCAAGAAGATGGCGGTGATTCGCGGCGGCAAGCCGGCTATCACCGAGTACCGTGTGACTGAGTTCGATTTCAACGGCGGGCAGGCGCTGGTACGAGTGAACTTGCTCACCGGACGCACCCATCAGATTCGTGTCCACATGGCGTTCATCGGTTGTCCGATTGTGGGCGATACGGTCTACGGCTATCGCAAGCAGCGGTTGAAACTGAAGCGCCATTTTCTACATGCTGCCGAGTTGAGCTTCGACCATCCCACCACCGGCAAACGGATGCACTTCAGCGCCCCGTTGCCCGCTGGCTTAGAGGATATTCTGAGCAAACTGCGCGAGAAATAAGGCAGAATCTATTCGTCCGGGGACATATTTTCGGGCGTGGTCACCTAGCGTAAACACACAAGCGAACGGTTGGCGGCTGGAACGAGCCGCCAAACCGTCTGTATCAGACGATGGGGATGTTAGAAGTCGTCGTCGTCGTAATAGCCGTCTTCGTCTTCGTCCTCATCCTCGTCGTCATCATCATCATAGAGGTAATCGTCGTCGTCGTCTTCGAGTTCGTAGCCGTCGTCGTCAATTTCCTCATCGTCCAAGAGGATGTCTTCTTCGTCCAAGAGTTCTTCTTCGTCTAGGTCAATATCGTCTAGGTCTTCGTCCTCGAAATCCAGTTCTTCTTCTTCTTCGAGAAGATCATCTTCCTGTTCGGATTCGATTTCGTTCACGAATAGTTTATTGTACATAGTCCTCGCACCCGCATCATCTCAATCAAATTCACGCGCACATTTTAGCACCGGATACGGGAATGTGAACAGCAAACTTTACCCAAATTGGCACATTCTGATCATTTCCCGGTTGTGGACATACTCAAGAAATACGCATGCAGGCGGTCATCGTTCGTCAATTCGGGGTGAAAGGCGGTGGCGAGCAGATGCCCGGACTGCGCCGCCACGATTCTTCCGTCCTCCAGCGCCGCCAACACCTGCACATCCCCCGCGACGGCGGTCACAATCGGGGCGCGGATGAACACAGCGGGGAAGGGAACATCACCCAGTCCTTTGATGGGCAGGTTCACCTCGAAGCTATCCACCTGCCGCCCGAAAGCGTTGCGGTTTACGGTGATGTCCATTACGCCCAGAATCGGCTGACGATCCATGCCGATGTCCTTCGCCAGAAAGATCATACCGGCGCACGTTCCCCATGTGGGATGCTGCTGTGCGAAGGCGCGCAGCGGTTCGATCAGCCCGAAGGTGACAGCCAGCTTGCCAATGGTGGTGCTTTCGCCACCGGGGATAATCAGGCCGTCCAGCCCGTCAAGGTCGGCAGGCAGGCGGACTTCGCGGGTTTCTGCGCCTAGCCGCCGCAGGATTTTGACATGCTCGATGAAAGCGCCTTGCAGCGCCAGAACGCCAATCGTGGTCATTACTGTCCCCAACTAGAGTAGATGAATATGCTGTGTCTCATATTCGCGCTCAGGCGGGGGAGCGTCAAGGGGGTGATAAGACCAATCCGATGCTCAACGGGCGGAATTGGTATAGGCACGCAGGTAGACGGTGCTGCCGGTTGCCAGCACTTCAAGCGTTTTGTTGCCGCTGTTGCGGTGCAGCCCGCTGTAAGACTGCGATTCGTAGGGTGTCCACCACGATAGGCTGGCCTCCTGCGGGTTGGCGGCGGGGAAAGGCGTATAACCCTCGCGCAGGGTGGGGAGTCCGGCTTCTGCAAGGAAATTATCCAGCGCGGTGCTGTCGCCTGCGGGCAGGTCGAAGCGCAACCAGACGATGCGCCCGAACTGCTTGTTGCTAAAGAAATGGGTCTGCTCGGCGGTGGCGGGCAGCTTCGCGCCGATGAACGACTCAACATCTACCAGACGGTACGCCCGCCAGCCGAATACGTTGGTCGCCCACAACAGGCCGACGACGATCCCGACGAGTGCGATCAACCCGAACACCAGCAGCGCGGGACGGCGGTACGAACGCATCAAATGATCTCCTGCGCGATCCAGCGCGCCAGCAGGGTTTGAGTGGGCAAAAAGGCGACAGGTGGCAGCGCATCTCGCGGGAACCAAGCGGCGGACTCGGCATCATCGGCGGCGACCAGCACCCCGCTGACCACGCGCCCCCGATAGGCGATCACAATATCCGCTGCGCCGCCATCGTTCGGCGTGTGAAAGACATCCAGCAGGCGCACAATTTCCACCGTCAGGCCGGTTTCTTCCAGACATTCGCGGGCGGCGGCGGCTTGCGGGGCTTCATCCCATTCCACAAAGCCAGCCGGCAGCGCCCACCAGCCTTTGCGCGGGTCGTTGGCACGCTGGACGAGCAGCACGCGCTCATCCTGCACAATCAGCGTGGCGACGGCTACTTTGGGGTCAAAGAACAGCGTGTGACCGCAGGAAGGGCAAACCGGACGCGGCCTGCCGAAGCGTTCCTGCCATTCGAAGGCCGCGCCGCACAGCGGGCAGTAGTGAGCGATCCGGGTGTGCATCAGCGCCACCGTGTTCCCATCCGCACGCCAACGGTGATCGAGGCGGTCAGTAGCCCCAGTCCCACCATGAGCAGCAGCAGCGCGGGCAGGGTGTTGTCCGGTTGTGCGACGGGCGCAGGGGATGGTACAGCGGTAGGCGCAGGTTGAGTGGGCAGCGGTGTTGGAGATGGCGTGGGCGGCGGTTGGGTAGGCAGCGCGGTGGCTGTGGCGGCGGCCTGTTGCAACGGTGCGGCGGCGGCGCTCATGCCGGAGGCGGCCGCATCTGCTGCACCACCCATCATATCCGCGTTATTATCCGGCGCGGCGAACTGCATCACCACTGTGCTTTGCACTTCCTGTCCGGGCGCGGCGGCAGACGGAATGTTATCGGTTGTCCCTTCGCTG
>CAIVEA010000453.1 GCA_903904765.1 uncultured Chloroflexota bacterium | reverse complement strand
CCTTGGACACCAAGCGAGCGACGTTGTTCTTCAAGACCTTCACTTCCACCTTGTGGGCGCGAAGTGCACGGCGCAATTCGTTTGCCTGATTGGACTCAAGACCCTTGTAGTCGGCAAAGAGCGCGACATTGGCCTTGACGAATCTTTCTTTCAGGGCTGAAGCGAGTTCGGCTTTTTCGTTACGATTCATAAAAACCTCTTTTCTATAGACCCATAAGTGTGGGATTCCCAAGTATTATCCCAAATTTGTGATATGCTTGGGATATGTGTAATCCGCTGCAAATCGCCTTATTAACGCAAGATTATCCATTTAATACGAAGTCAATATCCAAAAATTTATCCCAATTTGTGATATGAATTGGGATAAAATGCAAAGAATCTCACCTCCTACCGCCGGAAGCGGCGCAGTACCATGCCCAGCGCGGTGCGGGGTTCTTCTAGTCGCAGCGCCACCGCCACCCCGAAAAAGGTCACTGCCCCCGCCGCGCCACCCACCAGCAGCACCACCAGCGTCCCGGCCTGCGCCAGCAGCGCATTCGCGCCCACCAGTACCAGCGCCAGCGCCGCCCCGGCCAGCGCAGTCTTGCCGAGGGCGACTCCGGTGGCACGGTCGCCCAGATCACCGATGCGACGGCGCAGCAGCCACCACAGCGCCAGCGCCTCCAGCAGCGTCGTGACCGAGTTGGAGAGCGCCAGCCCCGCGAACGGCCCCCGCGCCAGTTGATCGGGCTGACCGATGAACTGGATGAACACCGCGCTCAACACGATGTTCGCCAGCAGCGAAGCCACGCCGATGAACACCGGTGTGCGCGTATCCGATAGCGCGTAGAACGCCCGCGACAGCACTTCCAGTGCGGCATGTCCGGCGATGCCCAGCGCGAAGAAGGCCAGCGCCCACGCTGTCGCCGCAGTGCTTTCGGGTGTCCATTCGCCGCGCTCGAACAACAACGCCACCACGGGCTGACCGAACGCGATCAGCACCACCATCGCCGGCAGCGAGAGGAACAGCACACTGCGTAAGGCACCGGACAAGCGCACTTTGAAATCGGCGATATTTTTTTGCGCGGCCAGCGCGGATAGGGACGGAAAGACCGCCGTGCCGATGCTCTGACCGATCACACCGAGCGCGAAGAACATCAGCGTCCATGCCGTCGTCAGGGCGGTCTGGCTGCCGGGCATCATGCGCGAGGCGAAATTGACGTTAACGATGAAGTTCAACTGCGCCACGCCCAGCCCCAGCACACGCGGCCCCATCAGTAGCAGCACATCGCGCACGCCGGATAACCGCCAGCCGCCGGGATAGAAGCGCAGTTTCGCGCCTTTCACGGGCAACCCGCGCAAACCGGGCAGTTGAATGCCGAGATGCAGCAACGCACTGAGCGCCGCGCCCCACGCCAGCCCGTACACATTGGCCGCGCCCACTTGCGCCGGACTACCCGGTTGGACGGGGAGCGCGTAGGCCAGCACCAGCGCCCCGAAGATCAGGCCGACATTGTTCATGCTGATCGCCAGCGAGGGCAGCAAAAAACTGCCATAGGACTGCAAAATGCCCATCAGCAAGCCGCTAATGCTGAAGATGAAGGGCGTGACCATCATGATGCGCGTGAGATCAGTGGCCAGCGCCTGCACCGCCGCTGGACGACCCGGAACGAGGATAGTCTGCACGATCAGCGGCGCAAAAACGATCACCAGCAGCGACAGCGCCGCCGCTGCCAGTGCCGACAGGGTGATGACCGCGCTGGCTAAACGCCATGCTGCCGCCTCGTCCTCTGCCAGCAGGTAGCGGTTAAACACCGGAATGAAGGACGACCCCAGCGCCCCGCCCGCCACGAGGACGAAGATCAGTTCGGGGATGCGCTGTGCGGCGTAGAAGGCATCCAGTGCGTCGCCCGCGCCGAAGGTGCTAGAAACAATCGCGGCACGCAGCAGGCCGAGGACACCACTGGCGAGGAAGCCGACCAGCACCAGTGCGGCGGCACGCACCATTTGACGATTCGACAACGCGCGCGATTCGGTCACAGTCGTCCCTTTCGTTCAGCACAGCAGTGGCAAAAATTGTAGCACATCCCCCGCGCCCGTTCGGATGTATAGTTAGTGCATCTTGTACACGCCGTTAATTGTATTGTGATAAAAATCACGATATAATGTAGGATAATTGCAAAAACAATAGTCGCCTGTGGGCGAGGAAATAGTGAGACCAACATGACAACCAAACCGAGCAGCCGCGTGAAAAATGTGGAGGAAAAAGTGGATCAGGTCGTAGACAAAGCAGCCGAAGAAGTGAAGGAAGCGGTGGATAAGACCACCGATGCCGTTGGCGCTGCCGTGAAAAAAGCCAGCAAGACTGCCAGCAAAGCCGCGCAGTCTGCCGAAGGTGCGGCCGAAAAGGTGGCGAAAAAGGGCAAAGCAGCCCTCTCCGAACTGGAAGGCTCGGTGTTCGGGCAGTTCCTTGAGCACCAGAAGAAATCTGCCGAGGAGACGACCAAAGCGTTGAAGGCGCTTATCCCGCAAGGTGCGAAAGATCACAGCGCCAACGCCTACAAAGAAGCGATGGAAGGCTATCGCACGCTGTTCAACGGCCTGATTGATGAGGTTGTGGAGTCGCTGGAAAAGGTCAAAATCGAGCCGAAGGCCGAAAAAGCCGCCAAGCCGAAAGCTGCCCCCAAGAATAAAGCGGAATAGATAATCGCGCTTTCTCTACAAAGAACGCCTGCAAATCTATATGCAGGCGTTCTTTTTGTAGACAGCCTACAATTTTCATCGGAAATTCACAAACGAAGCTGGTATCCCCATTTCAGCTCACGGTATACTTCGATTTGGTCTGTAATGCTGAATGGATACTTGAATACATCTTATATTCATTGTGCCTATTATCCCCTAGGCGGTCGTATATCCGGCTCAGTCTTTATTGTTTTATCTTGTAGCATATATCTCCATGAAAGACATACGGATGACGGTTAGCCGATCTACCGATTCCCCAAGCGATGCGCGTCATCTCACCGACCGGGTTGATGAACTGGAACGGATGATACACACTCGCCAAATGAATCAGGAGCAGGTGAACCAACATCTGGCCTCGCTGCGCCAGCAAATTCAAGCCGAAGTCGAACGCCGTGACCGGATTATGGCGGCGGTGAACATCACCTGTACCAGCTTGATCCGAACGCAACACTGGCAAAGCGAGATTGACGACCTTCTGCGAATCTTGGGTGATTCTAGCGACTCTGACCGGGTGGCAATCCTGAAAATAACCACCGGGGAGGATAAGCGGTTATATGCCTCCCTGTGCCATGTGTGGGATCGTTCGGGCGCAGACGTTCTCCATGACCCTCGCTTCCAGCATTTTGACCTACTCAACAACGGTTTTGGCAGGTTGCTGGAACATTTCCAGCAGGGACTGCCTTATTATTTCCAGCGCGACGAGCAAAAGCCCCTCGCGCAGGAAAACCAAACTTCGTTGAACTTCCCGCTGTTTGCCAACGGAATGTTGTGGGGCGGACTGAATTTTTCGATGACGCGCAATTCGCGCCAGTGGACAAGCGCCGAACTCAACATGCTGCAACTCACCGCTGATAGCCTGAGCGCCGCCATCGAGCGCCAGCAGGCCGAGGAGGCACGGCGGGAAAATGACCGCCTTCAAAGCGCACTCGAAAAAGAGCAGGCTTTAAGCGCCATCAAAGGGCGTGTCATGCGTACCATCTCGCATGAGGTTCGCACGCCGTTGGCGGTCATCCTCTCCGCTACGGGCATCCTCAAAGGCTACAACGACCGCCTCAGCCCGGAAAAACGACTGGAAAAGTTGCAGTTGATCGAGGCGCAGGTGCAGCGGCTCGACCTGATGATAGGCGAAGTGGCGGCAGCCATGCGTAACCTGACAGGCGATCAGAATTTTCAGCCGAAATACATCAACCTCGACGCACTGTGCCGCAATCACTTCGGCGAGATTCAGCATTCGCTTGGCAGCAAGCACCGCATGATCTTCCAGAGCGATGAACGGCTGACCCGCGTTTTCGCAGATGAGCGCCTCATCCAGCGCATCCTGACCAACTTGCTCACCAATGCCATCAAATACTCACCGGAACACACCGAAATCCAGTTGAACCTGCGCGCCGAAACGCAGACCGCCGTCATTGAAGTGCGCGATCAGGGCATTGGCATCCCCGCCGAAGAACAGAAGCAGTTATTTGACCCCTTCTTCCGTGCCGCCAATGTGGGCGGGGTACAAGGGACAGGGCTGGGCTTGAGTATCACGCAGGACTGCGTGCGGCAGCATGGTGGCGAGATCAGCGTACAGAGCGAACCGGGCAAAGGTTCAACCTTTATCGTGCGCCTGCCCCTCATACCACCGTCGTAAGCGCCGCCCGCACGGGCAGAAAAACACTTGCCGCCGTTCCCTTCCCCAAACCTGCGCTCTCAATCGTCACTGTGCCGCCATACGCATCCACGATGGATTTGACCAGCGACAGCCCCAAGCCTGTGCCGGGGACGTTGCGGGCGCGGGCGCGGTCTGCGCGGAAGAAACGCTCGAACACGCGCTCAAGGTTTTCCGGTGAGATGCCCTGCCCGTCATCCTGTATGCGGCAGCGCACCCCGTCCGGCTCGGCGCTGATCGTCCACACGATGCGCCCGCCCTGCGGCGTGTATTTGATGGCATTGGTGAGCAAGTTGGTCAGGATGCGCTGGATGAGGCGCTCATCTG
>CAIVEA010000452.1 GCA_903904765.1 uncultured Chloroflexota bacterium | reverse complement strand
GTGCGCCCGCCGAAGATGATCTTGCCCTGCACGAAGCCATCTTCCACGTTGATGTCGCCCAGATAGTGATTGAACGAGAATTCCTCACCGGGGGCGATAATCAGGCCGTTGAAGCGTTCCAGCGCCTCGATGATGTTGGTCACGCGGCTCTGCGTCGAACCGGTGTAGTAGCTGGTCGCTTCGGCTACCAATTGCGTAATCCCTAGCTCGGAGGCGCTCACGTTGGCGCTGTAGTCCGGCAGCGTGTAGCGGAACACCAGCGGGACGATGCGGTTGGACGGGTTTAGCACCGCTTCGCCAATTCGCGCCAGTGTGCCATCCACATCCAGTTCGCGCCCGTTGGTGCTGTCCTTGATCGGTTCGAGCAGGCGGGTAGTTTCGTTGAAATGGAAGCGCCCGTTTTGTGGCAGCGCGATCAGCCCCGGCGCGAGGCTGCTGACGAAGGCGCGGAACGGTTCGGGGTTCACGCTCACATCGTAGCTCTGCGTGCCGTCGCCGTTGTCCACCAGCGTCAGCGCCAGCAGGCCGCGAATCTGGTCTACCGAGGCCGTCCACGGGCCGAGCGTGCCGCCCTGCTGATCGTCGGTGACGAGCGTGATCGAACCGGAAAGCGCGGCTTGGATTTTGGCAGCGGCGGCGCTGGCATCCCGGATGTGCGGCTGCGACTCGTGGACGGTCAGCGGAATTTCCGCGCCGGTATTCAGTTGCAGCATGGCCTGTTCTAACGCGCTGAGGATGGACGGCACATCCAGCGCGAGTCCGGTCTGCGCGGGCTGTGTGCTGACCAGTGTGCCGTCTACCGTGAGCGAGGCATCCACTGGCGGGCGATTGAGCGCAGCGGCGATTTCGCCCAGCTTGGCGGTGGCGACGGTCTGATCGTAGCGAACGATGGGGGCGATGCTGCGTCCGTTTAGCCAGATGCTGGCCTGCGACACCACATCGTTCAAGATGTTGCCACCGTGTCCGGCGGCGAAGGCTTCGGCAGCAGTGCCATCCACATCGAAGGTGATGCCCAGTTCGCCCGCCGAGAACTGCCAGAAGCGATCCCCGTAACGGAAGGTGAACACGGCCTGATCGCCATAGGTGAATGCGCCTTGCAGCGCCGTCACCGCTTGCGAACGGGTCAGGCCGGAGAGCGCCACGCCGCGCACACTCACGCCGGGCAGCATGCGGTCACTGAAATGCACCTGTACGGCGGCCAGCAGCGCGACCAGCGCCATGACGAACAGCAGCGCCCCGCCCACGAACAAGATGGGCAGGCGCACTAGCCAAGGATTTACGCCGGGCTGCGGCGCATACGAGCGCGGATAATCAGTTTCGTAAAGGTGAGTCATCAGGCGGGAACAGAACCTCGCTGGAACGTGATCCTATTGCGGGCATTGTACCATGATGTGCTACTGCCCGAAGAGATTCGCATACGGCGCACACCCACCGCTTTGGATACCCAGTAGCTCCAGCAGTTGCGGCGCGCCGCTGCCGAATGCCCAATCCGCCCACTGTTGCAGCGGCAGGTGGCGATAGAAGGCCGCCAGCGCGAAGGGTTGCCCGCCTTTGGGCGACACATACCACACGCTGCCCAGCAGCCCCGGCCACACGCCGTTCTTCCATGCCAGCGCATCATAATAGGTGCTGTTCTGCGGGTTGGCACTGAATAGCCAGCTCAAATGCTGCTGCAACACCGTCCGCATTCCGTCCGGCACAATCCCCGGCTGGAAAGCGGCGCGTAGCACGGTCAGCATGTCGCCCGCGCTGCCCTGTTCACCGTACTGTTCGTAAAATTGCGCCTGCTGCGCCACGATAGCCGCGCTCTGCTCCAGCGTCATGTTGGCGGCGCTGTCGCGGTCAGCCGTCTGGAAACTAAGTTCGGCATCGCGCCACGCGGCATCGGTGCGGTACAGAGTCGCCAGCCGATTCGCTTCGGCGGCGAAGGAGGCGGCATCCAACCCGCCCGTCGTCCCCGTCTCGTGGTTCTTCAGCGCCAGCGTCAGCCCCAGATAGGACACGGGCAGGTCGGTGTGCTGCAAGCCGAGCGCGGCATACAGCGCCGGAAAGCCGTCCGTCCCCATGCGGGCGAGCAGGTAATCCGGCGCAGCATCGGAGTTGTAAGCGATCATGGAATCCGCCACCTGCGCCAGCGTCACCGTGCTGGCCTCGGCGGGCAGCGTGTCGAGGAAATGCTGATGTGCGTCGCCATCCGTCCCCGGCAGCCAGTAGGCGTTCAGGTCGGCCAGCGGCACAGCCTCGGCGGGGTTGAGCAGGCCGAGATCGGCTTGGCGGGCATACTCCGCCAGAATCACGATCTTGAACACGGCGGTCAGCGGGAAACGCGCATCAGCATTGAAGGCGATGCTGTTCTCCGGTTGGGTGTAGTCCACGCACAGGAAGGCCACATCATCGGGCTGCGCGGCGATGAAATCCAGTACTTCCAGCACCAGATCATCCACCGGCGCGGGGGTGACTTCCTGCGCGTGGGCGGGCAGCACCCGCAGCAGCGCGGTGAAACAGGCGAGGGCAGCAAACAGTCGCATCCAGTGGCGCATCATGAGCATCCTATCCACAACGGTCTGCCGATGATTGTACAGCGTTCGGGGAAACCTCACCCCGCCGCGTAGGTTTGGGGGCAAGGGTGAGGTTCTTTCATAAACCATTTGTGAAATTTCGAGCAATAGGCTGTGATGGTTTGCGTGTTGGCGTGTACAAAAAGGCCGTTTTGCAATAATGAGGCATAGGAGCCGCTATGGAACCGCTGACCCCCACCGATGTACAGTTCGCGCTCGATTCACATCGCATGGGCATCCAGATTCGCTTTTTCGAGAACTCAACCGCCACCTCGCAACTGGCCGCCGACAACATCGGCTGTGAACTGGGGCAGATCGCCAAAAGCATCTGCTTCATGGTGGAAACCAAGCCGGTAGTGGTGATCGCCAGTGGCGACCAGCGCGTGGATGATCGCAAGCTGGCGGGGCATTTCAACATCAGCCGCAAGCAGATCAAACTGGCCTCGCCGGAAGAGTGCATCCTGTACTTCGGCTATGCACCGGGGGGCGTGCCGCCTGTCGGCCACCGCCAACCGCTGCGGGCGACCCTGCTGGACAACTCGCTCAAACGCTATAGCGAGGTGTATCCGGCGGGCGGTTCGAGCAACGCCATCTTCAAGGCCACGCTGGAACAGCTTCAGCACATCACGAGCGGCGAGTTTGTGGACATCCGCCGCGAAGAGTAAGGCGCATGAAGTGGCGCTAACCATTAAAGAAGGGATGGGGCGCAGACTCCTCTCCCTTTTTCCCTCAACCATGTATGGGGAGGGAGTAGGGGCGGGGAGTCTTTCAGGTTTAAGATGCGCTTTAGATGGCGGCGGCCAGCGGTGAGGCTTTGGATAGCCCGTGCCGTTGGATGGCGCTGTCCAGAATCGCGCCCACCAACCGTTCATGCTCCCAGCCCATCGCCAGCGCCTCGAGGCACAAATCGCTGTAGTCCGGGCTGAGTCCCGGCAGCGGGTTCACTTCGAGGATGTAGGGGCGGTCATGGTCGTTCGCATCCAACCGGAAGTCCACCCGCGCCACGTCCGCGCAGCCTGTTACGCGGAACACCGCCGCCGCCAACCGCTGCAATTCGCGGGTTTGCTCCGACGATAGCGGCGCGGGGCAATGGTAGCGATATTCCTCGATGCCGCTAACGGTCTTCATCTCATTGGTATAGAAGCCACAGTGATTTTCGCCATAGGCCGCATGATCGAGTTCCAGCGCGGGGAGGAAGGTCAGGCCGTCGGTCAGGTCGTCCCCCAGATCATGTTCGGTCTGGCGGCTGACGGGGCGGTTAGTCAGGTTGCCAACCATGCCCACCAGCACCTCGCGCCCCGGAATATAGCGTTCGACCAGCACGGGCTGGCGGTAGCGTTCCAGATGACCGGCCACCCGTTCCCGCAGGTCGGTCAGCGTGTGTACGATGCTATCCGGCGCGACACCCATGCTCGTGCCTTCGGCGGCGGGTTTGACGAATAGCGGGAAACGCAGTTCGCCCTGTGGATCGGTCAAGTCGGTGTGCAGCGGCTCATCGGCATGGGTGAAAACCTGAAATTCGGGCGTGGGCAGATTATGGTAGCGCAGCACCCGCTTGGTCATGGGCTTATCCAGCGCCAGCGCCAGCGCCAGCGGCTTGCTGCCCGTATACGGGATTTGCAGCATCTCCAGCACTGCCGGAATCTGCGACTCCCGCGCATCCCCGAAATGGCTTTCGGCAATGTTGAAGCACAGGTCGGGGCGGTAGTCGCGCAGGCGCGTGACCAGATCGTAAGGCGGCAGGATGCTGGCCTCAAAAAACTCGGCTTCGTGACCCAGACGGATGAGGGCGTTCACCAGCCCTTCGGTGGTGCGCGGGCTATCCAGATCATCCCAGCGGTCTTCAGGCATCCCCTCGTAGCGCGGGGCGTTCATCTTCAAATTAGCCAGTACAGCGATTCGCATGTGGTTGTATCCTCTCAGCACTTCATTAGCCCTCCAGCGGGCGCGATGGCAGATTCGGTTGGACAAAACATTTGCTGAGCGTGCGGCAGAGGATTACAAAGGCGGATCGTGTCCGTTGATGGGCAAAAGCGAATGGGTATCGGGCAGGCG
>CAIVEA010000451.1 GCA_903904765.1 uncultured Chloroflexota bacterium | reverse complement strand
GTTCTTGGGATAGGCGGGTTTGGCATCCAGCAGGCGCAAATACTCGTTATCCTGCTGCCAGTGGGTAATGGTGTCGGTATCCGTGCTGCTCAGGGCGGTCAGGCGTACACGGTTGCCATTCAGAAGCGGGGTGAGAGTCATGAGGTATCCTCCGGTTGGGGTTGTGCATTGTCCGCACGGGACTGCGATGCTATTCTAACCTGAACTGTTCAGGACACACACACATCCCTCATGTCCCGCACCCGACCCCATATTCTGTTCATCGTTCTCGACACGTTGCGCCGCGATCATCTCTCGGCCTATGGATACCCGCGTGAAACCTCGCCCGAATTGCAGGCGTTCGCGGCACAGGCGACGCAGTTTGAACGCGCCGTCGCGCCCGCCCAGTGGACAATCCCTTCGCACGCCTCGATGTTCACCGGCCTGTACCCCAGCACGCACGGCTTGACGCAGGCCAGCGGCGTGCTCACGGGCGTGTATCCGGCGCTGGCGGAACTGCTGCGTGGCGCGGGTTATCACACCGCCGCTTTCTGCAACAATCCGCTGGTGGGCGTGCTGAACAACGGCTTGCAGCGTGGCTTTGACCGCTTCTACAACTACGCCAGCGCCGCGCCTTTCCGTCCGGTGGAAGCCCGCCGGGGGCGGTTGCAGCGCGACGTGCTGCGCCTGTTCCGGCGTTATGTGGCGCGTCCCCTCGGTAACCAGTTCGCCCAGTCGGATTTTCTGTTCCGCGCCTCGCTCAATCCGGCGCTCGTGCCGCTGTGGACGCGCCTGATTAACTACAAGGGCAATACCGGACATTCGGTGGATGATCTGATCGCCTACTGGGA
The DNA here is from genome assembly GCA_903904765.1 of uncultured Chloroflexota bacterium. Next base: position 6,134 of record CAIVEA010000451.1, on the reverse strand, counting down.
TCAGCACACCGACAGCGCCTCGGAGCGCCCGCTGTTCGCCTTCCTGAACCTGATGGGGGCGCATTTGCCCTACAACCCGCCGCAGGACGCGCTGGATCGCCTGTCGCCTGAAGTGCGCCGTGACCGCGCCGCCTATGCTTTCGTGCGCCGCTTCAACAACGAGGCCGAACGCTGGGCGAGTCCCACCGACCCACCGCTGGCGGACTGGGAACGGGCGGCACTCGATCATTTCTACGATGCTGAAATCGCCCATCAAGACGCGCATCTGGGGCGGCTGCTGCGCCATCTGAAAGCGCGGGGCGTGCTGGAAAATACACTGGTCATCATCTGTGCCGATCATGGCGAAGGGCATGGCGATCATGGCTTCTTCGGGCATGGTTTCGTCACCTATCAGGAACTGGTGCATGTGCCGCTGATTGTCCGTTACCCCGAACAGTATCCGGTGGGCGGGCGCGTGGTCGCCACCGTGTCCACGCGGCGGTTGTTCCATAGCGTGCTGGATGCGGCGGGTGTGCCGTTCGCCGAAGAAGATGACCCGATGGCTACCGCCCGCGCTCTATCGCTGGCGAACGAGGCTTCTGGCCTAGACCCGGAAGGCGGCGTGGCGTTGAGCGAGGCTTTCCCGCCGCTAACCTTCTTGAACGTGGTGCAGCACCGCGCCCCGGCGCTGATCGAACGGCTGCGACTGTCGCTGGTGCGGCGGGCGTTGTATGCTGGTGGGCATAAGCTGACGGCGATAGACGGGCAGGTGGATGGGCTGTTCGATGTGGGGGCAGACCCGACCGAAAGCCACGATTTGAGCGCGACAGACCCCGCCCGCGCCGCCGATTTACTGCGGACGCTCGACCAGCGTGTGACGGCTGCCTCCGGACGGCGTGCCGATACCGACGAGTCGCAGGCCACCGCGCCCGATCAGGCCGTGCTTGACCATTTGCGGGCGCTGGGTTACATCGAATAATAGATACAAAAAAGCCCCTGATGATGCGAGGGGCAGATAAAGCATTCGTCTGTCGGAGCGCGATTCGGGATTACTCAATCGGCTCTTTGTAGATGATGTAGCGACCGATGTCCTCGCCCTTGCCAATGCAGGTCGAGAGATCCACCTTGAACTCGCGCCCGCCGGACACCCAGCGCAAACCTTCTTGCAGCAAACCCTGACCAACATAGCACACGGCGCGGTCGGTCTTGCGCCCCCAGCACATCGGGCAGCGTTCCAGCGTGTAGATGATGCGGTCGTCGCCTTCTTCCAGCACGTTGGAAATCTGGTCGCTGAATTGCGAGAAGATGTTCGCCATCGCCGGCACGCCCACCTTCAGCTTGGCGCTGAGGGGCAGCACCTTGAAGGCCAGATCGCCCACGCCGGCCAGCGCACCGAACCCGCGCAGCGCGTCTGCGAACAGTGTACGTCCCACGCGCAGCGCCAACCCGCGCCCGCCACGAGGCCCGTACATTTCTTCCAGCGCCACGCACAACGCGGTGAAATCAGCGAAGTCGAAGGCTTTGTCCAGATTGTCGGGCGGATAATTGCCGATCAAGTTATCCAATTGAGCCAGATGCAGCACGGCGTTCAGGCCGTTCTTGCCCATGACTTCTTCCATCGCGTCGAGGAAAATGCGCGCGAACTTGTTCGGGTAGTAGTAACCGCTTTTTACAGGTGGCATTAGGCCCTGTCCTCCAATCCGTGCGAAAGTGATGCGCGACAACCCCCGGAAAGGGGCGTAATAGATTCCTGATGACAGTATACGCGAAAAATCAATCCATGCCTAATAAAGATTCAGCCGGAATGGTTGTTTCGTCATGCTGTGCGGCAAAAACCACCAGCGGTTCGCTGGCGCTGGCGCTGCCGGGCAACCGCCCCTGCATACTCCACGGGCCTGTCCAGACGATTTCGACATCAGCCACGCGGCCTTTCCAGTCGGCAGCATCCTGAAAAAAGACCAACTTGTTGTGCGGGGTGCGCCCGCGCCACTTGCCTTTGTGTTCGTCCTCCACCAGCACCGGGACGGTTTGCCCCAACCACTGGCTGTTGCGCTGCGCCAGAATTTGCGCCTGCAACTCCTCTAGCGCTTGCAAGCGGCGGCGCTTCTCCTCGTCCGGCACATCGTCCGGCATCGAGCGTTCGCTGAGGGTGTGCGGGCGGGGACTGTACCGCGCCAGATGCACCTTGTCCCACTGGATTTCGGTCAGCAGGTCGGCGGTGTGCTGGAACTGTTCAGCCGTTTCGCCGGGGAAGCCGACGATAATATCGGTGTGAATGGCTACGCCGGGGATGCGGGCGCGGATATTCTCGATCAAACGGCGGTACTGTTCGGTGGTGTAGCCGCGCTTCATGCGTTCCAGCACCACATCATCACCCGCCTGCACAGGGACTTCGATCACGGGCATCACACGCGGCAACTCGGCTACCGTATCCAGCAGTTTGTCGGTCATCCAGTTGGGATGGCTGGTCAGGAAGCGGATACGCTCCAGTCCGGTTTCTTCGGCGGCGCGGTGAACCACACGCAGCAGGTCAGCCAGATCGGGACCGTCGGGGATGTCTTTGCCGTAGCGGTCTACGATCTGACCGAGCAGGGTGATTTCCTTCACGCCTTGCAGCGCCAGACTGCGAACGTGCGCCACGATCTCGCCTACGCTGCGACTGCGTTCCGCACCCCGGCGACGCGGGATGACGCAGAATGAGCAGGCGTGGGAGCAACCGTAGACCACCGGCACATGGGCGCTGATGGTGCTGCCGCGTTCGTGGGCGGGCAACACGATGTCGCCATCCTGAATGGCATCCAGTTGGGCACGTTGGTCTTGCTCGAACTGGCGCACCGCATCCTCGGTCAAACGGCTGTGCAGAAATTCCAGCATCGGCACAGGATCGCTGGGAGCCATGAACACGTCCACATACGGGGCGCGTTTACGCAACCGCAGCGCATCCTGCACGCCCACCAGACAGCCCATCACACCGATGATCTTATCCGGTTGGGCGCGTTTGAACTGGTTGAATTCCGACAGGCGGTTGAAGGCTTTGTCCTCGGCGGACTGGCGCACCACGCAGGTGTTGACCACCAGAATATCGGCTTCGTCCATGCGCGGCGTGGCATGATGACCGAGTTTTTCGAGTTCGGAAGCGAGTAGCTGGCTGTCGGCGGTGTTCATCTGACAGCCCATACTTTCGAGATAATACTTCATCGGGTTTTGTTCCATCCCATCTTCATCCTGACTATTTTAACGGAAGCGAATGAATAGCGTCAATGCACCCTGCACGAACGTGCCGCCTGCTGTAGAATTTCCCGCATGGCAAAACGCATCCGGCGCTATGGATTATTCGCGCTGCTCCTGACTGGCATTATGATTGTGATCGGCGGGTTGGCCTTCTTTACCGGATGGAACAGCCTGCGGTTGCGTCATGCCTTCGCCCCGCTGGATGTTGCTTCGGGTGCATTGGATACGCCGGAGGCCGCGCTCCCTGCACTGGTCGCCAACCTAGAGGTGCTTGCGCCACTGGCTGCCAGCGCGCCGGAAATTCCAGCTGTGGGGGCGTATCTGCCGGACGGCGGCAGCATCAGCTTCGAGTTCCCCACGCCCACTGCCACCGCGACAGCCACCGCCACCCCTACACCGACCATCACGCCCACACCGCAACCCGCGACTCTGCTGGCGTTCGTCGCCACCATCACGCCCGCCACGCTGCCGCCGCGCTCCACGCCGCTGCCGCTGCGCGAGGTGTATACTTACACGGGGGCGGAATGTGCGCCTTCGGGATTGCCCGTGAACGGAGGCATCTTGTCGCAGAGGTATCATCCCAAGCACATCGGCATTGATCTGGTCGTGCCGGTGGGGGCGCTGGTTCAGGCCACGCACAGCGGCATTGTGGAGTGGGCGGGGTGGGATGTGAATGGCTACGGCAATCTGGTGGTCATTCGCAACGGACGCTATATCACCTATTACGCGCACTTGAGTCTGGTGAGCGTGCGCCGGGGGGACGCGGTGGGCAAGCACAGCCTGATCGGTCTCAGCGGCAGCACAGGCAACAGCAGCGGGCCACACGTTCATTATGAAACGCGCATTGATGATACACCGGTGGATCCGCTGACGTTCGAGGCACGGGCGTTAGGAACATGCTAGTTCAGAGGGAATCGTATGCGAACGACGGGACGCGACAACCGTTTTATCTCGCTGCGCTGGCGCTTGCTGCTGCCAGTGGCGCTGGTGACGACGCTGGCCGCCATGCTGGGTGCGTACTGGCTGGCGGGGCAGATCAATGAGCCGTTAGCCGCGCCGCAGGCCAATCTGTTGATGCAGAGCAGCAGCGCGATGAGTGTGGGCGCTGCCGATTTATACGACAGCTTGCGTAGCGAGGCGCTGCGGTTGGCCTATACGCAGGGGATGACGGATTTGCTGCGGACGGGCAGCCCTGCTAATGTGCAGCGCACTGCCGAACCACTGGCGCGGCTGGCTGATCTCGATGTGCTGATTTTGACCGATGCCGGGGGCATTGAGCGCCTCGGTTTGCTGCGGGTGGGCGACGGCGCACAGGCCGATTATGCCGTGAGCGCTGCGACAGATTTATCCGCCGACCCGACGGTGCAGGGCGTGTTGCGGGCAGGCGCGGCGGGCAGCACCGGACTTCTGCGTACCTCGCAGGGGTTGATGCTGATGGTGGGCATTCCCATCAGCGCCGGAGAGGACCAGATCGGAGTGGCGCTGGTGGGGCGACGCCTCGAAACCGCGCTGCACGATCTGACCGCCGGAACGGGGACACTAGCGGCGTTCTTCGGTTCGTCCGGGACAGCTTTGCAGACCACGTTACCCGTGCCGCCACCCAACCTCGCAGACGGGGTATTCGCGGCGCGGATGGATGCGCCCGAAGTGCAAGTCGAACCTGTCACCATCGCTGAAACTGCGTTTCAGGCGGTGCTTGTTCCGTTCCGTTTCGGCGGGGTGACGCTGGGTGTGGTCGGGCTGTATTTGCCGGATGATCTGCCCGCGCTGACGGTCAGCAGCCGTTTGGCGACGGCGCTGGCGCTGGCGGCAGTGGCGGGTGTGACGGTGCTGGGCGTGTTCTTCGTGGTTGACCAGCGTGTGGCAGGCCGCGCCGAACGGGTGACAGCCACGTTGCAATCCCTCACACGCGGGCAACCTTTACGCACGGGCATGACCGCCACCGACGAGATCGGGGCAATCGGACGGGCGCTCGATCAACTGGCGGACGCGAACGAACAGCGCATGGATGGTCTGCGGGTGACTCTGCGCCGACAGCGCCGCGAAACCGAGTATTTGCTCTCCGCACTGGAGGCACTGCCGGAAGGTGTGGTGGTGCAGGACATCGAGGGGCGCGTACTGGTGATGAACGAACGCGCCCGCGACCTGCTCAAAAATGGAGCGTTCAGTTTGCCGGGGCTATCCGGCAGCGCCAACGAGATTAAGGGTGCGGCGCTCGCTCCCGGCCTGTATACACTGGGCGATCCGCAGCGGGTGGAAGTGGATGGGCGCATGTTGAGCGCACAGGCGGCGGCCATCACCGATCTGGGCGGCGGGCGCGTGGGGACGGTCGTGCTGCTGCGCGACATCACGATTGAGGTGCGACGCGAACGGCTCCGTGACCGGATGCTGAACCGAATGTCCGCCGATGTGCAGCAACCGCTGGCGGAAGGCGCACAGCGCGAAGCTCGCCGCGACTCGCACTCGACGGCAGCCCGCGAACTCAGCCGCCATGCTGCGGCGCTGCAAAAGCTGATTCTGGAGATGCGCGAGATTACGATGGCCGATGCACCACTGATTCAGCAGGGGCAGCGCCCGTTGAACCTCGATACGCTAGTGTGGAATATTGCCAACGAATGGCGGCAGGTGGCACATGCCGTCAACCTGAATCTGTCGGTGCAGATCGCGCAAAAAGGGCTGTTCGTGCTGGGCGACGAGCGCCGCTTGCGCTGGGCGATTGGCAACCTGATGGACAATGCGCTGAAATACACGCCAGCGGGCGGCCAGTTCACGCTGGAAGTGCAGGGTGAGGTGCGCGGGCAGGCGGGGCTGCGTATCCGCGATAATGGCACGGGCATTCACCCCGACGAGCTACCGCATGTGTTCACGCGCTTCTATCGCGGCACGCCCACGCTGGCGGACGGTACGGTGATTCGTACACCGGG
>CAIVEA010000450.1 GCA_903904765.1 uncultured Chloroflexota bacterium | reverse complement strand
CATGCGGAGTATCGCTTTGGAGAGGGGAAGCAAGACGCATCTGTTGGTCATACACCTGTCGCCATGAGGGGAAAATGGTTGGGCAGGGGAATTTTACTGCTGCACGCCCCTCCCCATGTCCAATCAGGATAAGGGTTAAACAGCCCTTACCCCGTCACGCCGTACAAAGCGCGGTAGATATTGTAAAAGCCATAGATGCGCTGCACATAGGTGCGCGTGCTGTCAATCGTGATGGCGGTCATGAACTGGTCAGGGTCGCCGCCAGAAAGCTCTAGCCAACTGGCCGCCCGTCCGGGGCCAGCGTTGTAGCCCGCCAGCGCCGCCTGCACATTCCCGTCAAAAGTGATGATCTGTTCCTCAAGGAAGAATGCCCCGAACTCTATTCCGGCATACGGACGGAACAGGTCACTATGCTGGTAATTCGGCCACTGAAGTTCGTCGGCGATATACTGCGCGGTGGCGGGGATGACCTGCGTCAGCCCTTTTTCGCCAGCGGCGGCGGTGGCGTAGGTATTAAACAGGCTCTCGTGGCGGATGAGCGAGAACACCAGCAGCGGGTCAATCGAGCGCCGCTGCGCCACATCCAGCACCACATCCAGATAGTAGGTCGGGTAGCGCAGGCGGGCGAGGAACGAAGGCGCATCCAGCGTGGCAACACCCGCCGTGCGAATGACGTTGGCCGCCGCCACGATGCTCGACGGATACGCGCCGATGCCACGCAGGAAGATCGCCAGTTGATACGATTTCAGGCCATCACTCTTGTTGGCCTCGATCACATCATCGAATTCCTCACCAGCTTCTTCCACTGCGCCCACCTGCCACAATTCGTTACCCCGAATCAGCCGTGCATCCGACTGCAACTCTGCCGACAGCGGCCACAGGTCGCCCTCTTGAGTCAACGCGAACTTCTCGCGCATCCACTGTTCAGCCTCTTGACGTTGCGTCGCATCATCGAACTGGAAGTTGAACCGCGCTGGACGGGCGAACGAATCGCGCCCGCTGAGAATGTCGGCGGCGCGGGCGCTGAAATAGCTATCCGGCGAGGCGCTGGCTGCCAGTTGCAGCGCGTCGGTGGCGGTGCGCTGGTCGCCCCGTGCCGCCGCCAGCCGCCCCACCCACAGGTAAGCGGCGGCCTGATCTTCGCCGGTGGTGGTGGTCGCCAACCGCGCATACAGCCGTTCCGCGCCCACCGGATCATTCTGGTTGCTGGCGGCGCTGGCCGCGAGGAACAAGCCGCTGCTGGCCTGTTCGCTCTGCGGGAAGGCATCCGCAAGGCGCTCGAACACCTGCCGCCCCTCAGCGGGGTTGTCGTTGGTGGCATACAGGTAGCCCGCCCGCCACATGGCTTCGGCGGCTTCGGGCAGATAGGCATAATTTTCAGCGATCTTCAAATACTGGTTGATCGCACCGTCAATATCGTTCGAGAGGAATTTCGTGCGCCCCTGCTCCAGCAACGCCTGCCCAAATAACGCATCGCCCGGATACTGGTCAATAATCGTCTGGAAAGCAGTGATCGCTGCCGCCGGATTGCCGATTTCGCGGTACGCCCGCCCCAGTAATAGGTGAAGATCGGCGGGAATCTCGGTCAGGGGGTGATTGGTGCTATAGTCGCTCAGCGCCTTAATCGCGCTCTCGTAATCGCCATAGGCATAAGCCACCTTGCCCTGCGCGTAACCGTCCAATTCGCGGCCAGCCGCCAGCAGCGCCTGCATAGCCTGATACGCTTCCGATTGCGTGGGATAAGTGTCGAATACCAGTTGCATCCGCGCCAGACCCGCTTCGGTATCGCCGCTTTTGAGCAGCGTATCCGCCGCCAGATAATCTATGTTCGCCCGGTAAGGCGCGTTCTTGGCAACCGCCAGAATCGCATCATACTGCGCGAGGGCAGCCTGCGGTTGGCTGGCGCTCAGATACACCTGCGCCACCTTCTCGCGCAGCGCCAACTCCGGCACGAGGCTGCGTCCCGCGTCCGAGGAGGCTTGATAGCTGGTGAGCGCCTCGGTCAGCCGCCCCAGCGCCAACTGTGCGTCGCCAATGCGCTCCTGCGCGTAGCTGTCAATCAGGCCGGGGCGCTGCGCCACATAATACTGGAAGTCCGCCAGCGCCGACTCCCACTGCGACAGCCCCATATAGGCATCCCCACGCAAGAAGTGCGCCCGCACCACCCGCGCATCGTTGGGATAGCGCGTGATGAAATCCGAGAGCGCGTTCACGGCATCCATGAACAACCCTTCGCGCAGCGCGGCGCGCCCCATGCCGAAGCCCGCCGCCGCGCTCACATCCGGGTTCGCACCCGCCGCCACAATCGTCTGATACGCGCTGACCGCGTTTTCGTAGTAACCGTTGGTCAAATACTGGTCGGCCACCTGTAGCAGCACTTCTGGCGCAACCGTGGGCGTGGGGGGAATAGTCGGCGTGGGAACAGGTGTGGGCGTGGCAGTCGGGCCGGCAAGAGTCGGCTCCGGCGTGGCGGTGACGAACACCGGCCCCGAATTTTGCTCATTCAGGTTACAGCCGCCCAGCGCAAACGCGAGGGCGAGCAGAATCCCGATCTTCAACATCAGTCGCACAGGCTTACAAATCATCGCGTTCCATCACAATCGCCAATCGCTTCACAAAAAAGATTATGATGGGGGGCGGCGGGGCTGTCAATGACGCTTGCCTGACGCTAGGCTGACGGTGGTTGCAGTTCCCCGGCCAGCCACGGCAACCCGAAGCCCACCACCAGATGACCAGCCTCCGCCAGCCCGCGCCCTAACGCCTCGGTATCTTTGAACAGCCACCAGTGATCCGCAGAGGGGAGAATCGCCACCTTGAAATCTTCCACCACCAGCGCCGACAGGTCACGCTGAGCATAGGCGAAATGGGTGCTAGGCAGCGCGGGCGCTTTTTGATCGGTGCGCGTCAGGGTCACACGGAAGCGCGAGGGCATCCCGCTGGAAAAGGTACTATCCGCATAGGCCAGCAGTTGATACTCGATGTACCCGTACAGGCCATCCGGCAGCGATTTGACGAAGCGGTACTGACCGCCTGCCCACTGCACAGGGCGATCCTCCAGCGCGTAACCTGCCGCGCCGAAAGCCTGTCCCACCACCGTGAGCAGCAGCAAGCGAAAGTATTCTTGTGGAGTCTGTTCGGTATTCATTCGGGCACGGAGTACTCATTCAAAACGGGAGGCTCTCCCGCAATCCGGGAAAACCTCACCGTTACGATTCAAGTTGGTTGGATGCGCCCTCACCCTGTAGTCCCTCTCCCTCAGGGCGAGGGACTTAAAAACCATATCCCCCTCTTGCTGCCCTTCGCCCTGAGGGAGAAGAGGCATGAGATGAGGGTCACCACCTAGCTCCCCGCCCACGTAATCAGACGCGGAACAAACGAAGTACGCAGGAAGGGGTGCTTGGGCAGCACGCGCACCGAGATACCGCGTTCGCCGCTGGTATCATAGGTCAGGCGGGCGCTGAACTTCACCGCGCCGTTGCCATCCGGCTTACCGGCGGTCATATCCACCGCATGAGCATCGCCATCAATCACGCCATCCGTGTTCAACTGACCGTAGTACAGTTGCACACGCACATCATCTGCGGTCAGCGCACCCAGATCAACCAGTGCGCTCACTTCGATTTCGCTGCCCACCTTGATCTGCTTGGGCGGCAACGACACGCTGCGGATTTTCACGCTGCCCCACGCTCGTTCCAGATTCGTGCGCCATTCCGCGAACTTCAGCCCCTTATCGAGGTTCGGTTCGGTCATCTTCAGCACGTTCTGATAGGCAGGCATGTAATACTGCTCGGTGTACTCCGACACCATGCGGCGCGTGTTGAAAAACGGCCCCAGATGTTCCATCGCGCTCTTGACCTTCGCAATCCATTCACGGGGCAAGCCATCCCGTCCGCGATTGTAGTACAGCGGGATGATGTCGCGCTCCAGAATGTTGTACAGAGCTTCGCTTTCGATGAAATTCTGGCTCTCGGAGTCGCTTTCGGGGTACTCCTCACCGTTGCCAATCGCCCAACCAACGGACGTTCCGAAATCTTCATAGGCTTCCGCCCACCAGCCATCCAGAATGCTGCAATTCAGGCCGCCGTTGTAGATGACCTTCATGCCACTGGTTCCGCTGGCCTCTTTCGGGCGCTGCGGCGTATTCAGCCACACATCCACGCCCTGCACCAGATGGCGGGCGATGTTCATATCGTAGTTTTCGAGGAACACCAGCGAATGCCGGAATTCCGGTTGTCGCGCCACGTTCGAGATGTGGCGGATGAGTTCCTTACCGCCCGTGTCATGCGGGTGCGCCTTGCCTGCGAAGATGATCTGCACCGGATGATCCGGGTTGTTCAGGATGGCGTTCAGCCGGCTCAAATCGCGGAACAGCAACGTGGCTCGTTTATACGTAGCGAAACGGCGGGCGAAGCCGATGGTCAGCGCGTCCGGGTTCAACACTTCGTCGGCACTATCAATCTCGTTCTGCGAGTAGCCCCGATTCACCATCTGGTTCCGCAAACGGGTACGGGTGAAGGCCACCAAGCGTTCGCGGCGGCGGGCATGGGTGCGCCACAGCTCGGCATCCGGGATGTTCTGTACGCCGTGCCATAGTTCCGAGCGCGACTCTTCCTGCCGCCACGCTGGATCGAGGTAGCGATCCAGTAGCGTACCCATTTCGCGGCTGATCCATGTTTGCACATGCACGCCATTCGTGACTGATTCAATCGGGATTTCGTGCTCCGGCACATCCGGGTACACCCACTGCCACATCTCGCGGGAAACATCACCGTGCAGTTTCGCCACACCGTTCGCGCCCGTCGAAACCTTCAGCGCCAGCACCGCCATCGAGAATAGCTCGTAGCTGCCCATGTTCTCACGCCCCAGATCAAGGAACTGATCGCGGGAGAGGCCGAGGCTGCGGTAGTAATCGGTGAAGTGCTCGTCCATCAGGTCGAAGCCGAAACGTTCCAGCCCCGCCGGAACGGGCGTGTGCGTGGTGAAAATGTGGCTGGCAGAGGTGATCTCTTTGGCCTGCTGGAAGCTGAGATTCTTCTCCACCATCAATTGGCGGATGCGTTCGAGTGCGAGGAAGGCCGAATGCCCCTCGTTCATGTGGCAAATGGTCGGGCGCATCCCTAGTGCCTCCAGCAACCGGATGCCGCCGATGCCCATCAGGATTTCCTGACGGATGCGCGTGCGGCGATCTCCACCATACAGGCGATCGGTCAGGTTGCGGTCTTCTTCCAGCCGATTTTCCGGGATATTCGAGTCCATCAAGAACAAGGGGATGCGCCCCACCTGCACCTTCCACACCTGCGCGTATAGATCACGCCCCGGCATGGGGACAACCACCTTGATCGGCGTGCCATCCGCATTGCGCTGCAAACTGACGGGCAGCACTGAATAATCGTTGATCGGATAGCGTTCCTGCTGGTAGCCATCACTATTCAGATACTGCTGGAAGTAGCCTTCCTGATACAGCAACCCTACGCCGATCAGCGGCAGACCGAGATCACTGGCGCTTTTGAGGTGATCGCCACTCAACACGCCCAGACCGCCGGAGTAGTTCTGGAGCGATTCAGTAATGCCAAATTCCATCGAGAAATAGGCGATGGTAGGCCGCTTCACGCCACTGTAGTGGGCGTTGTACCATGTGTTCTTATCGGTCATGTAGGCATCGAACGACTGGCAAACGGTATCGAACGTTGCCATGAATGCTGCATCTTCGCATACCGCCTGCAAACGCTCCTGACTGATTTGCCCCAGAAGCGCCACCGGGTTATGCCCCGTCTTTTCCCACAGCGCCGGGTCTAGGCGGCGGAAAAGCGCAATAGTTTCGTGATCCCAAGCCCAACGAAGATTGTTCGCCAGTTCCTGAAACCGCCGCAGACGTTCCGGCAGATTCGGAAGTACATTGAACCGGGCGACAGGCTTTACCATAAAGCAAAACTCCTGCTCTAACGGAGTGAATGAATGGGAGATTAGAGATTTCCAAGTGTCGAAGGATACTTGAATCGCCCGGAATTAGCAACCTATCTGAATTAGATACACTGTAATATTGTAAAAACTGACCTGTTCCTCACTAATATCGTATGCTAGAATCTTATCTGTCCAGTTTTTCACAAACTGCCGTTCGTAAGTCTGAGGAGACGCTTGATGCTGAAAAAGCAACATCTGAAGAGCAAGCCCGTATGCAAAGTCACGTTCACGCTGCCTGAATCAATCAAGGCAGAAACCGCCCATCTGGTGGGTGACTTTAACAGCTGGGACGAGAAGGCGACCCCGATGAAGTTGGTCAAGAAAAGTGGCCAATTCTCGATCAGCCTCGATCTCGAAGTCGGGCGCGAGTACCAGTTCCGCTATCTGGTCAACAGTACGGAATGGCGCAACGACGAACAAGCTGACAAGTACGTTCCGAACCCCTTCAGCGGCGACAACTCGGTTG
>CAIVEA010000449.1 GCA_903904765.1 uncultured Chloroflexota bacterium | reverse complement strand
GCGACCTGCGTGAGCAGTTGAAAGCTGCGTTCGCCAGCGCGGAAATCCGGCATATTCAGCCCGGTATCGGCGCTGACCACGCCCACTAGCGTCACCAGCGGCAGATCAAGCCCTTTTGCCACCATCTGCGTGCCAATCAACACATCGGCCTCGTGGTTGGCGAAGCGTGATAGGAACAACTCGTGCGTCAGCGGGTCGCCTGCGGTGTCGGCATCCCAGCGCAGCAAACGGGCATCCGGGAAGGCGGTTTTCATCGCATCCTCGATCTGCTGAGTCCCAGCGCCGAAGTAGCGAATACGATCCGAACCACAGGTGGGACACACTTTGGGCGGGGCGCACATATAGGCGCAGCGGTGACAGCGCAGACTGCCACCCTCGCGGTGGTAGATGAGAGGCGTATCGCAGCGCGGGCAGTTCGCCACATGACCGCAATCGCGGCAGAATACATAGGTCGAAGCACCGCGCCGGTTCAGGAACAGGATGGCCTGTTCGCCGTTGTACAGGGTTTGCTCCAGCGCCTGCTGCAAGGGGCGGCTGAAAATGCTCTTGTTGCCCGCTTGCAGTTCTCCGCGCATATCCACCACCGTTACGGGTGGCATGTCAATCGCCAGTGCGTCTTCGGCACGGGCGGGATAGTAGCGCGGTGCGACCCCGGCTTCTTGCGCCTGCTGAAGGATGCGGCGGCGATGCCCCATGATGCGCGTGGGCAGCGTCAGCCGGGTGATCGCCCCGTGTTCGGAACGGTAGTAGGTTTCCACATCCGGCGTGGCGCTGCCCAGCAGTAGCACGCCCCGGTTGGCGCGCATCATCTGTTCAGCCACATCGCGGGCGTGGTAATAAGGTGGGCCACTGGTGGATTGCGACTGCTTATAGCTGTCGTCGTGTTCTTCATCGAGGATGACCAGCCCGACATCCGGTAGCGGCGTGAACAGCGCCGAACGCGCCCCGACCACGATGGGGATCAGGCCATCCCGCGCCCGCCGCCATGTGTCGTAGCGTTCACCTTCACTCAATCCGCTGTGAATGACCGCCACCTGATTCGGGAAGCGGGCAGCCACGCGCCGCAGCGTTTGCGCCGTGAGCGCGATCTCCGGCACGAGGAACAACGCCCCGCGCCCCTGCGCCAGCGTCAGCTCAATCGCCCGAAGATAGAGTTCGGTCTTGCCGCTGCCCGTCACGCCATGCAACAGGAAAATTCCCGCGCCGCTTTCACCCCGCGCTTGCCCCCAGCCCCAACGTTGAATCTGCGCCTGTATGGTCTCCCATGCGGTGGCCTGATCGGGCGTGAGAGGCGGCGCTTCGGCGGGGACGAAAATGCGCCCCGCCAATGAGTCGCGCCACTGTTCTTTTTCGCCCAACAGCACCAAGCCTTCTTCTTCGAGGCGCTTCAGATCGTTCAGCGTTGCGCCGGTCTGGGCGTACACCCAGCTCACATCCACCGGCGCACCTTCCCGCGCCAGCATCCGCAAAATCCGCAGCGGGCGGTCTGCCTGCCGCAGTTCGATCAGCTTTTCTTCCACTTCGTAGCGCGGCAGAGTCAGCGACAGGCGGCGTTCGCCCCCATGTGAATGGATGACCACCCAGCCTTTATCCGTCAGGGTTTTCAGGGCGGCGGGGGTCGCGCCTGCCGCTTCCAGCACGGCTTTGACGGGAGGCCGTTCAGCGGGCAGCGCGTCAATCACTGCCAGCACATCCGCCGGACGCGAGTCGCGCCCCAGATGCCTCGCAATCCCCGCGATCTGGTCGGGATGAATCGCCAGCGCCGCCGTCTGCACAATGCGCGGGCGCACACGCGGCGCAGCCAGAATGCGCTCCACCTGTACTGCGCCCGCCTTCGCCAGCGCATCCAGCGCAGGCCGCCAGTGATGCCCTTGCAGCGGCTTGGCGACTTCGAGGCTGCGTCCGGTGGTCGAACCGCCGCGCTTCCGCAGCAGCGCGAGGATGCGCTCCTCAATCGGATCGGCACTGGCGGCGTGCGGGTCGAGCAGGGTAGCACGTATATCGCGGCCATTGGTCAGGCCGCCGGGGAGCATCAGCCACAAACACGAGCCAATCGGGGCGAGGTAGCGCTCCGCCATCCAGCGGGCAAGCTGAATTTGCGCCGCCGTCACCACCGGACGCGGGTCGAGGATGGCCTCCAGCGGCTTAGTCTGCGTGATCGGGCTGGTTGCGCTCAAGGCCAGCACAATACCGTGCTGCAAACTGGTGCCGAAGCCCACCTGCACCAGATGACCAACCTCCACCCGCCCGATCAGTTCAGCGGGCAAGTGGTAGTGGAAACTCTGGTGTACCGGACTGTTGACGGCGATTTCGGCGTACATCGGCGCGTGTGTAACGATGATGGGATACGGATATACTCTATTTTACTCCAACCCGTCTGCCTTCATGTTCCACCGATCTTGTGATTCACGGCACATTCAGGTCAAACGCCGATCCCGCCCAGCTTACCGGCTGCGTCCCCGGCAGCGGATGTCCGCCTTCGCGCCCCTGTCCGGTTTCCGAACCACTCGTCCACCACGGCATATAGTTCGGCTCTGTCCACGTAATATGGTTGGCATACGAACGGCCTACGGACTCCATCAGTTCGATGATTTCCGGCTCCAGCGCCGACAGGCCGTTGCTGATCTGGTTGAGTTGCGCCTGATCGCGGGCATCCACGCCCAGCGCATAGCGCACGCTCTGAAGTTCCAGATACGGGTTGTAGCGGCGGAAATCCACGCGCCCCCGGTACAGAGTGCGCGTGGTCTGCACCTGATTAAGCAGCGTATCGCTCAACAGGTCGCTGATGACGTACATCAACCATTCGTACAACCAGAAGCGTCCGGCTGCGCCTTCGGCAGTCCCACGCGGCAGATAGCCCGTCCCCATCGAGAAATGAATGACCTCGCCATCGCGGAAACCGCCCTCATCTTTGATGTATTCCATCGCCTCGATAGTGGCCGCCAGACACGGGTTGCCGTTCATGCCCACACCGCCATCAATCAGGTTGCCCAACACCGGCGCAAAGAAAATCGGCGCCGCCCCACTCGCGCCCACCGCACCCGCCACCGGATAATCTTTGAACATCGGCGCACCGGGGCCTTTGCTCACGATAAAATAGGTGTTGGCCGTCCGCACATCACGGGTGGTCATGAACACAATCGGTTTGCTGAAGTCGCTGATGCGCTTGCCCGCCGCAAACGGTGCGAGCGCCTGAATGAAAGGGGTGAGATCGTACAGGTTACGCAATCCGCCGATCAGATAGCGCCAGATCAAGCCGATGCCCTGCGGTTGGTTGCGAAAGGCATCCGGTAGCCGATGGCGGTAGATATCTTCGAGCATCTGTTGTGCCGAAAGCCCCAACCCGATGCCCGCCGCGATGATTGCGCCCGTGCTGGTTCCAGCCACCATATCAAACAGCTCAGGGCAAGTTTTGCCCGTCAAACGTTCCAGTTCGGCCAGCGTAGCGATGGTGAGCATCCCGCGCAGGCCGCCGCCATCAATGGACAGAATCATCTTTTTACCCGTCGGATTGATGTCGAGCATGACGTTCTCCCTCTCACTTTGGACTGCATGCGTTCTGGTAACTGATATCCCCATTCACAGTAAAGCCTGTCTAAGGGATTTATGCAACTTTGCGCCTGTCAATCGTATGGTAGCAAAACCCATTTCAGGGACGTACAACGGTACATCCGCTGCCGGACACCCCGTTCGGTGTTCCTACGAAACCCTGCTTTTGTCTTACACCCTTCGCCATAAGGGATGAGGGTTATGTGGTATGCTTTCGCACAATTTGATTGACCCGGTGATGCAGATAGGCAGCCTACAGTGAAACTGATCGTCGTCTGTGCTTCGCTCGACCTGACCCAACCGTTCAGCGCCACACCCGCATGGTGGCAACTGCTCAAAGCCCTGTACGAAATCGGCGTGGATGTGATCGCCACACCCTATCAGGGACCGACCATCGAAACGCTGTGGTGGCGTGCTGCACCCAACCCCGCCCAGTGGCAGGGGGACACCTTCAAAGCGGCGCGGGATGCGCTGCGAAAAATGGTGGGCGAAGCGCCGCCCGTGCAGATGCAAGGCACGCCGGATGTGAACGCCACCGCCACCGCCGCCGAGTCCGCCAGCGACAAGCTGATTCGCCGCGCTGTGCAGACCTTCATCACGCCGCTGTGGGCGCGCCATCTGGACGCGCTCCTCACGCGCAACCCGGATGCCGACGCGGTGCTGATTCTGACCGCGCCGTTGAATCATCTGGTGGGGGTGGCGGCGGAAATCCAGCGTAAGCACCACAAGCCCGTGTTCTACTACGATGGGGATGTGCCAGCCAGCCTGCCCAGCATGGCGGGGTTCGCTTCCGGCTTTCGCATCTACCCCGGCGCAGACCCCGGCGAATACACCGCCATCCTCAGCAACAGCAAGGGTGGCGAGGCGGCACTGAAGGCACTGGGCGCGAAGGCTGTGCATACTGTGTACTATGGCGCAGACCCGGAGGTGTTCAGTCCGGTGGCGGTGGCGGCGCAGGATATTGATGTGATGTTTTACGGGCATGGGCGCGAGTACCGCGCTCAATGGGTGGAGGATATGATCGCCAAGCCAGCCTCCGCCCTGCCTGCTGCGCGATTCGCGGTGCGAGGCACGAAACTGGGCGATCTGGGACGCACCGAACTCCTGCCGTACCTCAGCTTCAGCAAATTACGCGAGTACGCCTGCCGCAGCAAGATCAACCTGTGCATCACCCGCCGCGCCCATGCCAGCGTGTACGCCTCGTCGTCATCGCGCCCGTTCGAGTTGAGCGCGATGGGCTGCTGCATTGTCGCCAATCCGTATGAAGGCATCGAAGAATGGTTCGAGCCGGGTAAAGAGCTATTCGTGGTGCATTCGTCCGAAGAAGCGATTGACCGCTACCGTTACCTGCTGGCGCACGATTCCGAACGCGCTGCGGTGGGAGCAGCCGCCCGTGCCCGTGTGCTGAACGAACACACTTTCCAGCACCGCGCCCGCCAGTTGATGCAGATCATCGCGGGATACACGTAGATACACGCAGCGACTGTCCCTTCACATCCCATCTAGCGTTTTCGCAGCACAGCGATGAGCGCCGCGATCACCGCCAGCAAGCCCACCAGCAAACGCGGGTCGCCCGCGTAGCCCCAAGGGTCGGCAGGGACGGCGATGGTCTTGCTCATGGCGGCTACTTTGTCCGGGTGCATGTCGGCAAACAGCGGGTCAGCAGCGGATTCGATCATGTCGCGGCGGCTGCGGTAGCGCACCAGTCCCACACTGCTCCAGCGCGCACCGTCCTCGATGCCCCATACCTCGACGGCTTCGGCGGCGGCCTTGCCCACCAGCACCGGATGGCTGGCACGTCTGAGGATGCGGGGCAGGAAAGCGCGGTTGTAGCGCCCGAAAGCCGCTGCCGACTGATCGCCCTCGTGCAGGCGAATCAGGTTAACCATGACGAAACCACGTCCGGTATCGGCCTCCAGAAAGCCGCGCAACCGCCGCAACACATCCGCCGATGCGCCGCGTGAGCGCAGGCTCTCCAGATGGGTATCAATTTCGTGAGGTGTGAGAGGTTTGCCCGTCCCGCTGTACCAGCGCCAGAACAGGCCGTACAGCAGCGCAATACCCAAAGGGATGATCCTTGAGCGTCTCATCAGCCTTACTCCGGGTATTGTTCACTTGCATACACATATTGATGATAGCTCTGTACCAGATTATCGCGCACCACGTTATAGTAGCAGTTATCCCCTGCACCGAACGGCAGCAGCACCAGTGGCTCATCAATTGTGCGTTCGGTCAGCGTCCAACCGGCGGGCAGCGTGGGGCCGGTCACATCGGGAACGCCCGTCATAGTGGCGTGCATCACATAGCGATTGCCTTTGCCGTCTGCCAATTCGTAGATTATGGGTCCCTCGAACACCACACGCTGACATTTGGCGATGGTGTTTATGCTCACATAGCCCGGATTGACCTGATCGCCAGAGCAACCGGACGCATCCGGGAAGCAGGAATTTCCGACAACGGTGGTCAATTTCAGCCACGAGTAATCCACGATGGTCGCAAAGTTGAAACAGGCATCGCCGGTGCAGTCGGCAGGCGCATCCGGTGAACGAAAGAAGCACGAACCATCGAACAGCAGGTGGCGGGTGGAGTTCTTCAGGTACGGCAGCCAGAAATGGTAATCCGCCCACACCGCATCAGGCATAGGGTTGGCACCACCCGCTACATAGATGTCCTTCGTTTCCAAGTTGAAGACTTCTTTGGCGACTCCGATGCTTTTGTCGCTACCACCCGCACAGGCTGCGTCTGCTGGCATGATGGTTTGTTCGGTTGAATAGGTGATGGTCAGCGGCTTGGGTGCCATCAACCGCTGCACGTAGCTCAGTGCTACCAGTCCTGCAATCAATGCGATTGCTAGAAAAATGCCGGATGCGATTAGAAGGGTTCGACGTTTCATTTGTTATGCCTTGTGTCCACTTGCTCAGGCGAACTTATGATACACTGTGTATCTCTGTAACAAGGTGTATCATAAAATGGTGCGCCGGGATGTCAACCTGCGCTTGAGTCTGGCTGTGACATAAGTAACAGGTGTTCCACAATGACCCTTAACCCGAATGATCCCCGTGTGAAAAAGACGCGGCAGGGGCTACGAGAGGCGTTTGTCCGCTTAATTCTGAAACAGGGCTACGATAGCATCTCCATTCAGGACATCGCCAGCGAGGCGCAGGCGGCGCGGGTGACGTTCTACCGCCATTACCGCGACAAAGAAGAACTGCTGACCGACTGCCTGAATACGCTTTATGAGGAATTGGCAGAAAAGACACAACGCCTATCGCCCCAATCACTGCTGGAGGGACGTTCACGGTTGAGCGCCCTGTATGAACATATCGAGGAACAGGAAAGCCTGTATCACATTCTGTTTTCGAGCAGGGGAACACAAACGGTGATCGAGCGCATGCGTCACCATCTGGCGCTGAATGCGCTGGACGCGCTGCGGATGACGGGGCGGGTGCCGCAGGGTGCCATTCCACTCGAAATCGTGGCCTATCACACGGCCAGCGCACAGCTTGGGCTGGCGATGTGGTGGCTGGAACACGGCAAGCCCTACCCCGCCGCGTATATGGCGCGGGTTTCGCTCCAGCTAACGTTATCCGGCCTGCTGGAAACGATGGGCGCGGCGGATATGAATCTGCCGCCGCCCCCGTTTCCGGCTTAGAAGGACAGCCCGATTAGCTGTTGTCCTGTTCGAGTTCACGGGTATTCAGCGGTTGCACTGGACGAGCGTTCATCTCAAAAATGGCGGCGAAGGCGGCAATCTGGGCTACCGACACTTCGACCGGTTCAGTGAGCAGTAGCCAGCGAACGCCCTGTGAGCAAGGCGGCGTGGTCAATGAACCGGAGTAGGTGTAGAAAGCGGCATCCGGGGGCAGCAGGTCTGCCGCGTTGATCGTCCCGATGGCCTGCGGATCGGATTTTTCGGCAGGCAGCGCGTCGAAAATCGGCGCATAGGCCGGGTTATCCGCCGAACCTTCCACCAGCATCACCCCAACCACCGCCAGATACCCCGCCGCATTCTGATGCACGAAATGAATCTCCATCGCGGCGCTTTGACCGTTGATGGTGTGTTCGCTAGGGTGATGAAAATGGAACTGCTTCAGCGTATAGTCGCTCCCACCATAGGTGATGCTACTGCCCGCGTCGTAGTTGACCTGAATGGTGTGACCGTTATTCAGGATGGTCATGGCGCTTGGCTGATAGGCGAAACCAATATCCTTCAGATCGGATAGCTGCGCGTCTTTCACATCAATCGGGGATTGCGAATGCCCCACGCCGCACAATTCATATTCCGGCGCGAGGTTGCCCCAGAACTCCGGGCCTTCTGCGCCTTCGTAAGTCCAAGGCGGCGGCTCCCCGATTGGGGTTTCCTCGGCAACAGCCCACCCGCTGACCAGCAACAGGCATAAGACAGCAATCATCACATTCAATTTCATCTTGATTCTCTATAGAAATTAAACATTTCGTAATATTCGAAAGTATACAAAAGGCAGATTCTATCGTCAAGTGCAATACTTGCGTGGAGGAAATTTATTGAGCCACACCGCCCGTTCAGGCCAGAACGGGCGAAACACAGCAAACCGATTGGTGGGGGGCGAGGTTTAGGGTGCTGATGTCCGCTTTTTCGGGGTCACACGATTGCGGTTCAGCACCAACAGCGCCCCCAGCGCCAGCAACCACACCCAGCGCAGATCGCCGGGGCCGCCCACGCCCTGTACCATCTGAATGCGCCGCAGGTGGATGAGGCGGTAGTCGGCAGTAACGCGCAGCAACTCATCATCGCTCATGGTGTGCGGGTGGATGCCCAGCAGCGGCGCGACGAACCCGCTGTTGATGAGCACCTGCCGCAGCACCGCCACCTGCCCGCTGCCCGTGATGTCCTGCGCCTGCGCTTGCCAGCGACCATCCGGCAGCCAGATTTCGACGCTGGGGTTGGCGGTGATGTTGCGATACCAGTGCGATTCGCGCCCGAATCCGGCTGTGCAATAGATTTCGCCGTCCACCTGCGCGAAGTTGACCGGAGTCAGCCGCCGCTTGCCGGTTTTGCGTCCGGTGTGGACGATGACCAGATACGCGCCGAACCCCTGTGGCCAGATGTTCATCATGCGCCCCAGCCCCAAGCGCCACTGGAGCAGCACCAGCTTATTGACTGTTTTGAACAACGTTCGCAGGCTTGCCATTGTTTCGGGTGTGGCTGTCATACACGCATCCTTTCGCCTCTATCCTTTATCCTGATGCCGGAAGGCCGCGCCGCCTACAGGCTTTTGTCACCCGTTGGCCTGTCGGATGTCATCACCCCGCGATTTGGAGGTAGCCCTCACCCCCTGCCCCCTCTCAAGGGTAGGTTTTTTAAGAACCTCACCCCTCAGTCCCCTCTCCAACACGCGGAGTACCGCTTTGGAGAGGGGAAGTAAGATGGTATTACACCCTTCGCCCTGAGGGAGAAGGTAATGGGTCGGGGGAACGCCTGCGGCGCGCAAGCGTATATTCCCCCGACCCATTAGGGATGAGGGTTATCCCGCAAAAAACCTACCCTTGAAAGCCCCCGTCCCCTCTCCAACACGCGGAGTACAGCTAGGCGAGGGGAAGTAAG